>JASHWB010000180.1 GCA_030044295.1 Candidatus Acidiferrales bacterium | reverse complement strand
CCACCAGTTTGCCTTTCCTGCCGCGGATGCTTCGAATCCAGGGGCAAACCGGCTCTTTGGGCTGTAGGCGATCACCATTTCCGTGTGCGCGATCGGCAGGGCCGATTTCGCCTTCCCCGCGTGCAGAACCGTCAACATGGGTCCTGGAGTGACCGGCATGAATACGTCCGGCCGGATGCTGCCCCCCGCGATCAGATTCGCCAGCGCGGTTGCTTCCAGGGCACGTCCTCGAAGGTCCAGCCCGAGGTTGGCTGCAGCCGCGGACTTTATAGGCCCCTCCATCATCGAACCCATCGACCCGGCGTAGGCAACGTCCAAGACGGCCAAGTCCACGGCACCTGATTTATCAAAAGCGCTCGCTAGCGGCGAGGCCGCGAGCAGCGAGATACCGCCGGCACAAAACTCGCGTCTGGTAAGCGTTTTGGATACGGCTGGCACGCTGTCTCTTTCGAAGGGCAAGGTCCCGCCTATTGTAATACGATTTAATACGGTACGGATCGCGAGCGCCGAACGGATTTGCTCTGCCGCGGGAGAACCAGCCCAGCCACATTGGGATGCAATCCGTACCTGGTCGCGCGAAGCCTATAGGCAGCGGAAGTGCAGCCGAACTGATTTACCGAGATGCTTCGACCGGAAAGCGCGTTTCCGCAATTGTTCGCCCCACAGCCGGGGCAATGGCGCGAATCTCGTTCATCAAGTGGGCGAACTGGTCCGGATAAAGCGATTGCACGCCATCCGAAAGCGCGCGTTCCGGGTCGGGATGCACCTCGATGATCAATCCATCGGCACCCGCTGCGACAGCAGCGCGCGCCATGGGCGCGACCTTGTCGCGCCGTCCCGTGCCGTGCGAGGGATCAGCAAAAATTGGCAGGTGTGAGAGGCCCTTAATAACCGGAATGGCGGCGATGTCGAGCGTGTTTCGCAGATACGTATCGAACGTGCGGATGCCGCGTTCGCATAAGATCACCTTGTAATTGCCACCGGCCATGATGTATTCGGCGCTGAGGAGCAGTTCCTCGATGGTTGCGGACATGCCGCGTTTCAGCAGGACAGCCTTTTGCGTTTCCCCGAGCGCCCGCAGCAAATGATAATTCTGCATGTTGCGCGCGCCGACCTGCATCACGTCCACGTAGGGCAGCATGACTTCGATCTGCGATGGGTCCATCACTTCGGTAACGACCAGAAGATCGTTCTTATCCGCGGCTTCGCGCAGCAGCTTCAAGCCGTCCTCGCCCATGCCCTGGAAGCTGTACGGCGAGGTACGTGGCTTGAACGCGCCGCCGCGCAGCAGTTTCGCGCCGGCTTTGGACACGCGAGCGGCTACGTCGTGAATCTGCTCGCGCGACTCCACGGCACAGGGTCCCGCTGCCACTATTACTTCCTTGCCGCCGACGATGACGCCTCGGCCCAAGTCGATCTGCGAGCCTTCGGGACGCATGCTGCGGGCCGATAACTTGAACGGATGCGAAATTTTGACAATGTCTTCCACTCCCGGCGCCGACGAGAGCGCTTCGAGTTCACTGCGATGACGCCCGCTATTGCCCACTACGCCTATCACGGTACGCTCCTTGCCGCGAATCAAGTGCGCTTCGTAGCCGCATTCCTTGATTCGCGCCACAATGTGATTGATCTCTTCGTCCGTCGCTTCACCGCGCATATTGAAAAGCATGTCTAATCCTCGCCGATGCTAAGAGTGTGTGCCGCTCGCGCGTGCCGCGGCGGGATACGATCCCAGAATCCGCAGTCCCACTACGAGCTTCTCGAGTTCCGCCAGCGCCGCGGCTACTTCCGGATCGCTCCGCGACGCCTGCAAATCCAAATAAAAACGGTATTGCCAGGGCTGCCCATGCACCGGGCGGCTTTCGATCTTCATCAAGTTCACGCTGCGCCGCGCGAAGGGCTCCAGCGCGTGAAAAAGCGCCCCGGGCCGGTGATCGAGCTGAAAAACCAGGGAAAGCTTGCCGGCTTTTTCCGGCGAAGGCTGCGCGCCATCATGGGACGTTTTCGCCAGCAGGAGAAACCGCGTGTAATTTTCGCGATTATCTTCCAGATGCTCACACAGGATCGCGCCGCCGTAAATTTTCGCCGCGAGCTTCCCGGCAATCGCCGCGCGCGATTTGTCTCCCGCGCGGGTCACGTCGCGAACGCTACCGGCGGTGTCCTCGGTTGCAATGCGCTTCAAGCGCGGATGCTCGCTGAAAAACTTCTCGCACTGCGCGAGCGCCACGGGATGCGACTCAACCACCGCGACGTCCTCAAACCGCGCGCCCGGAATGCCTATCAAATTGTGCGCGATGGGAATGATCTCCTCCGCCAAAATGCTCAGCTCGCTATCGACCAGCAGATCGAACGACCGGTGCACCGAGCCCGCCAGGCTGTTCTCGATCGGCGCCAGGATGTAATCCGCGCGGCCGTCGTCAATCGCCGCAAAGGCGGCCTCGAACGTGGGCCGGGGCACCAGTTCGATTTTGTCGCCCAATAGCTTCACGGCTGCCTCTTCGCTGAAAGCTCCGCGCTCCCCTTGAAA
>JASHWB010000179.1 GCA_030044295.1 Candidatus Acidiferrales bacterium | reverse complement strand
GCGGGCGGCGTCAGCGCTTGCGGCTCGATGCGGCGTCGACGCGGTGAATCCAGGCGAGGATGGGGCCGGAGACGATGTGGTCGGGCGTGTCGATGGAGAAAACTTCGGAAATGTGGCTTTCGTCTTTTTCGTAGAGCAGCGCGGGGCAATGACCGCGTCCGCTGACGGCGTGAGGACCATCGAGTTTGCAGAGCTCGTCGTGGAGGGCCTGATTGAACGGGCTGGGGCCGCCGTTGACGCCGGGATCGAGTTCGGCGGAAGCGAGCATGATTTTCGCGCTGGCCTTTTCGAGGCCGGGCAGGCTGGATTCCTCGATCTGAACTTCCTTGGAAACGGGCGCGCCGCCGAAACGCATTCCACCGGCAGGCATCGCAAATGGAGCCTGGCCGCCGGGCTGATCGGGCGACCGGCCGGGGAGCACGCCTTCGGTGGAGAACGCGCCGCCTTTCAGTCCGCAGGTCTTTCCGGCATCGGCGAAAAGATTGCCGCCTCCAAAGCCGCCAGCCGCGGCTGGAACGGGATTGGTCCCATCGGGGCGAAGAATATCGAACTGGCCGGACATGAAAATGATGCCGACGAGGCCGATGCCTTGCTGCGTGTACAGCTCGGGATGTCCGGCGTAGATGCCGAGCGGGCCATTGCCGGCCGATTGCGCCCAGGCGAAAACGCGCGTGGCGTCGCCATGGTAGGTTGCGATGTTTTGCTGGAGAAAGGCGATGGCGGCGGCAACGTCTTTCGCGCCGGCGTAATAATCGGGCTTCGAGCCGGGCGCCTGGCCGTGGCGCTGCATGATCACGCCGACCATGCCGTGCTGGGTGGCCCAGCGGCCGATATTGTCGTAGAAAGCGTTCGCGGCGCGATTTTGCAATTCTATTTTGTTGCCCACGCCGCCGGGAACGTAGAGCAGGACGGGGCGCGACGCACTAGCCTTATCGGAGGTGAAGATGTCGACAACGTCCTTGGGATCAGGGCCGAAGGAAACGTCGCGATAAATGGTGACGCCCGGGTAGATGGGCACCTCGGAGCTGGGCTTATTTTCCGCTTTCATTTCGGCGAGCTGGTCGACGATGTCTTTTTTGGGCATCAGCGGGCGGTAGAGATCGGCCGTGCAGCCGGGATCGACGATGTGTCCCATTTTTTGCAGGCCCGCTTCGATGCTGGCGGGCACTTGCGCGCGCGCCGCGCCTATCGGAAGAGACGCGGCCAACGCAACGGCGGCGACCGCCAGAAGAACGCGAGCGATTGGATTACGGCTCCGCAGGATGCGGCGATTTTCGCGGTTCATGTTCCACCCCCATTTGCGCCCGTTCGTTCGCGCGGCATGCGTTCCCCAAAACCGGGCTGCATCATAGATTCGACGCGCGGCTGGCGCAAGATGCAGTTGCGACGAGCCCGGCTGTGGCCAAAGTCGAGGGCCGTTCGCTCAGGCAGACAGGATGACAACGCAGGCTGCGCGGCAACATCCGCACCCTTCGCAAACGTCGCGAAGAATGCGGCGCCCGCGTGGGGCATGGGATAATCCGGAAGATGCCGCACGGCGACAGCCTCGCGAAGCACAAGCCGAAGATCGCGGTGGCGCTGATCCTGACGTTCGCGTCGGGGCTGGTGGATATTGTGGGCTACACCGGCGTGTTTCATCTTTTCACGGCGCATGTGACGGGCACGACGGTGCATTTCGGCGAGAGCCTGGCGCTTCGACGGTGGACCGATATGCTCGCCGCATTGTCCATCCTCGCGGCGTTTTTTGTCGGGTCGGTGGCCGGGCGCGCGATCATCGAGTCCGGCGGGCGGCGGCGATTTCGCAATATCGCGTCGGTGACGCTCACGATCGAAGCGGTGATGATCGCGTTCGTGGCGGCTGGGCACAGCGCGTGGGGAAAAGCAGTAGCGATGGCGCCGGGCGGGGCGCACACGTACCTGTATCTGGCGGTGCTGTCCGCTGCGATGGGAATGCAGACGGCTACGCTGACCGGCGTTGGTCCGCTGACGGTGCATACGACGTTCGTCACCGGCATGGTGAACAAGCTGGCGCAGCTCGTTTCGCGGATTTCGTTCCGCGGCTACGATTTCGCGCGCGGGCTCCGCGATACACCGGAAAAACGGAAGGCACAAAGCGCCGAGTCGAAGCAGGCGATTTTTATTTTTTGCATCTGGGTGTTCTACATGCTGGGGGCGGCTGGCGGGACGGCGTCGTACATGAGATGGGGATTCGCCGCGCTGCTTGTGGCGATTGCGGGATTGGTGATTGGGGTCGCAACGGATCTCGTCACGCCGCTATCGGTGGAGGAAGAGAAGGAGCAGTCGGAACGGTAGGGCGACCGGCCAAAAGAAAAGTCAACGCCCGCACCCTTCGCAGGCACTCCAGCGCGCAAGCGCGCCCCTCGGCTTCGGCCTCAGGATAAACCGCATCCAAGAAGCAAAAGCAGATCCCTCGTCGCCCCGGCGCCGCTTCGCGCGCCGGGACTCGCTCGGGATGACAAGGACGATGCTACAGCTTGAAGGCGGTGAGCTTGGCGAAGCGGCGGGCGCGATCGTTGATCTCGCGCGACGTGACTTTGGCGAGGCGCTTGACGCCGAATTTTTCCACGGTGAAACTGGCCAGCACCGAGCCGTACACCATGGCGCGGCGAAGATTCTGTTCGTTCATGTTTCCTGCTTTGGTGAGATAGCCCATGAAGCCGCCGGCGAACGTGTCTCCGGCGCCGGTGGGATCGTGAACTTCCTCGAGCGGGAACGCGGGCACGGAAAATGTGAATTTTGGATGGACCATCAATGCGCCGTGTTCGCCACGCTTGACGATCAGAATTTTGGGGCCGAGCTTGAAGACATGGCGCGAGGCGCGCAGCAGATTGTGTTCGCCGGTGAGCTGGCGGGTTTCGTCGTCGTTGATGGTGAGGATATCGACGTGCTTCAGGGTTTCGCGGAGCTGCGCGTTGGAACCTTCGATCCAGTAGTTCATCGTGTCGAGACCGACGATGCGCGGCTTGCCTTTGAGCTGATGGAGCACGGAACGCTGCAAGTCGGGCTGAATGTTGCCGAGGAAGACGTGCTTGGTGCCAAGGTAAGTATCCGGGAGAGTGGGCTTGAAGTTGGCGAAGACGTTGAGCTCGGTGGTGAGAGTGGTGCGCTCGTTCATATTCTGACTGTAGCGGCCGGACCAAAAAAAGGATTTACCGGCGGCGTGCTCAAGGCCGGAGAGATCGATCTTGCGGCCCTTGAAGACGGCGCGTTCCTTGTCGCTGAAATCGTCGCCGACGATGGCAACGATGCGCACGGGAACGAAGTGGCTGGCAGCGAGCGCGAAATAGCTGGCCGCGCCTCCGAGGGTGCGTTCCACTTTGCCGAAGGGCGTTTCGATAGCGTCAAATGCGACGGAGCCGACGACGAGTAGCGACATGTTTTCTCCTGAATTCGATTTTTCAGCGTAGCGCGTGATTTCGCGCGCCTACGACACGTACTTGCCGATGATCGGAGCGAGCTGCTTTTTCACCGCCGCGGGAATCAGCTTGCGGTCGGTCAAAATGGCGTGCGCCAGCGCCGAGCCGCACTTGCATGGGCGCGAATCGTCGAGTGCGCGGACGGCTTCGCGGATGGCGCGCTGCACGTTTTCGGTGTTTTTCGTCAGCACCGAGATGATCTGGTCGACGGTCACGGCATCGTGCGACGGATGCCAGCAGTCGTAGTCGGTGACCATGGCGAAAGTGGCGTAGCAGATTTCGGCCTCGCGCGCGAGCTTGGCTTCGGTGAGATTGGTCATGCCGATAATGTCAAAGCCGAGCTTGCGATACGTGTGCGATTCGGCGAGCGTGGAAAACTGCGGTCCTTCCATGCAGACGTAAGTGCCGCCGCGATGGACCTTCACTCCGGCGCGCTCAGAGGCCGCGGCTAGCTGCGCCGACAAATGCGGGCACGTGGGCTTATCGAAGCTGACGTGCGCGACGATGCCTTCGCCGAAGAAAGTTGAAATGCGCGTGCGGGTGCGGTCGAAAAACTGGCCGGGCACCACGAAATCGAGCGGAGCGACATCTTCGCGCAGCGAGCCGACCGCGCTGACGGAAATGATGCGTTCGATGCCGAGAGTCTTCAGCGCGTAAATATTGGCGCGAAAATTGATTTCGCTCGGGGAGATGCGATGGCCACGTCCGTGGCGGGCGAGGAAAGCGACGCGGCGACCTTCAAGAACACCGGTGACGATCGCGTCGGATGGATCTCCAAAAGGCGTCTTGATGCGAATCTCGCGCGTGCCCGTGAGCCCAGCCATGCTGTACAGGCCGCTGCCACCGATGATGCCGATGGCAATCGGATCACTTCCCTTCCCTTTCACGCCTTTTGATTTCGAGCTTGCAGCTTTCGAAGCGCTGGCCTTGGGCATCCACTCTCCTCGGCGGCTGACACCGCGTTTAATTCCGCACGATATCGGTGCGGCTGGAACCGTGCCTGACGAAGACGCGCAGGGCGCGGCAAGCAGCGCCCCTACAGACGATATCTGAACGCCCGTCGCGTCCTGAAGGGACGCGCAGCTTACGTTAAGCGATCTGCACCGGCTCGGGTTCCCATTTGCCGTCGCGTTCGCGGAGGTACGCGGCCGGAACGCGCGGATCGTGCGCGAAAAGCGCGAGCCAGCCCTCCTTTACAACCTGCGGGATCCAGCGCTTTTTGTTCTCCAGCGTGGTGACGGGATAGAGATCGTAACCCATGATCCACGGCAGCGGAAGATGCGCCGTGGTGGGAACAAGATCGGCAAGGAAAAAGGCGGTTTGGCCGCCGCCGGTGAGCTTCACGCATTGCATGTGCGCTGTGTGGCCGGGAACGACGACGACTTCGACGCCCGGTACGATCGCGGAATCGCCATCGAGCAGAGTCAACACACCGGCGCGATCGAGCGGCTCGTAATTTTCGCGAAAGTAGCTGGCGTGGTCGCGCTCGTTTGGGTGCATGGCGTGCGCGAATTCACCGCGCTGGACATGATAGCGAGCGTTCGGGAATACCGGCACAGCTTTGCCGCGTTCGACGCGCGTGTTGCCGCCGCAATGGTCGAAATGGAGATGGGTGTTGATGACGACGTCGATCTGCTCAGGACGCACGCCGAACTTTTCGAGGCCATTCACGAGCGACGGGCCATCGAGGCCATAGATGTCGCGGAGCTTGGAGTCCATTTTGCCACCGGCGCCGGTTTCGACCAGGATGCGCTTGCCGCCCGCATGGATCAGCAGGCAGTTCATTGCAAGCGTGATGCGGTTGCGGGCGTCGGGCGCGGACTTTTTCTCCCACATGGGCCGCGGGATCACGCCGAACATGGCGCCACCGTCGAGGAGCACGTGGC
>JASHWB010000178.1 GCA_030044295.1 Candidatus Acidiferrales bacterium | reverse complement strand
CGCTTTACTTGAGCGATTCCGACCGAGTGCTTCGTGACGCGCTGCGCAAGGAATATCCGCACGCGGACCTGGCTGCGGAGAGGGACGGCCGCGGCAATTCCGCTACGCTTGGGAAGTGGGTGAGGCAGATCGTGGAGCACTTGCGCGGGCGAGAGCCGCACCTCGATTTGCCGACCGATGTTCGCGCGACGGCGTTTCAGCGGCGCGTCTGGGAAGAATTGCGAAAAATCCCGTACGGCTCGACCCGAACGTACTCGCAAGTGGCGCGCGCAATCGGAAAACCGTCGGCAATTCGCGCCGTGGCGCGCGCCTGCGCCACGAATCCGACGGCCGTCGTTGTGCCATGCCATCGCGTGGTCGGTAAGGATGGCAAGCTGGCCGGGTACCGTTGGGGAATCAACCGCAAGCAGGCTTTGTTGGAAAAGGAATCGGCTGGCGCACGGACAGCGAAAGGAAAATCGTAAGGCGGGTGACAGGTGATGACTGAAACCGCATAGCCGATCAGCTTTGTAGCTTTACCTTCTGGGTGCCTTTGGGCCAGTTCGGGCGGAAATGGGACTCGGGAATAGCGGGATTGCGGACGATATTTGAATACTTAACGATGGAATAGTCGCCGGAGCCGGCTTCGAAGAATTCCTGCTGTACTGGTAGCCAGGTGACCTCGCTCAACCATATCTCGATTCTCGATATTTCGTGAAGCACCTGCGGGGCTTTCGGTGTGAGGTCGAGCACGACCGTGGGCTGATTGTCGATGCGCTCTTCGGGCAACAGTTTTACGCTGTAGTCTTTCTCAAGTTCCGAGCCGCGCGAGCCGAAGCCGAGTTGCAGGAACTGCTCGACGAGCGCACGATTCTTTCCCAGATTGTACTCTTCAACGCGCCTCAAGCCCGGATTGTAAATGTACAGATTGTCGCCAGTGCGCAGGATGGTGCGCTGGTCGGGCGATTTGAACTGGAGCAGCATCTTGTCGCCACGAACGAAAATCTCGCCGGTTTCCGTGGACCGGTCATTGACGACCACCGTGACCTTGGTGCGTTCCATGGCGGCTGAGAGGCTGCGGAAATCCTTAGCTTCGCGGTCGAGCTGGCCGCGGACGGCAGGCCACGTCCAGTTCGGATGTGACTGGCGCGATGCGGCAGCGAAAACGTGAGGAGTCGCGCAAGCGAGCAGCCACAGCGCGAGCAGCGTTATCGCGTGTTTCCACCGCAAAGAATTTCCTCCGTGGAAAAATTCGCCCGTCAAGGAAGGCGAGTGGATGATAGCACAGCGGACTTGGCGCAAAAAATGTCGGACGCAGTGAATTGGGCATGGACGGATGATGTCAATCACGTAGGGTAGGAAGAGATGGCGAACACCGCACATCCGCATCCGATTTATTTGGAACACTCTCCGCACTCGGGCTACAATTTGGGCCGGGGATTTTTCAAAAAAGGGCTTGACAAGAAATGGCACCCTGTGGAGAATGGGCCGCGCGCCAGTTTCTGCCTTCCCCGATTGTAAAGCTCCTCCCCTTTCGCATCGCCGGAAATAGTCTGCGAGGACATCGGTGGCGGAAAAAGATGGCATAGCTACGAGCATGGAAATCGATCGAGAAGTCATCCGTTGTCAAGTATGCGGTCTAGTGCAGTACCGGACACGCACAGGCAATTGTCGTAGGTGCCTGCGCTTGCTGCCACCCAAGGTGACGTTCGTGATTCCGACGCCGTCGCCTCAGGACTTGCCGGGCGACGACCGGCAACTGTTCGAGAACTGGCCGAACCGCGAGACGGTGGAAAATATCGGCCAGCGTATCCGGCAGTTGCGCGAATCGCGCGGCATGACGCAGAGCCAACTGCAAGCGCGCTCTCGCGTTTCGCGGTCATATTTGTCTCGAATTGAGAGCGGGCAAATGACGCCGAGCCTCGGCACGCTGGAGAAGATCGCCGAGGCGCTGGGAGTTGGGCTGAACCGATTCTTCGTTCCGGAAACGAACGGGGAGACGGTTCTCGAGGACCCGTTCATTCAGGGGCTTCGGCCGTTCTTGCGGCAGCTTGACTGGAACCAATGGCAGGGAATTCTGAAGCGTTTGCAGGCGATCAGCGAGCACGTGAGCAGTAGTCAGCAGCCCATGCGTCCGCTCGCTAGCGCGCACACGTCCGAGAGAATTCCGGCGCATCTGCCGCGGCGGCAACAGCAGCACTCGACCGGTCACAGCGCAGCGGCGCTTCACCGCTAGACAGCTACAGTAGAGATTGAAAAATGGGACGCGGGCTGGCAGACACCAGCCCGCGGCGCGCCATGCGCGCTTTGCTTGGCGGCCGCGCAACGTTGCGCGGGCGCGCGGGGCGAAGCGCAAGAGTTCCATCCAGCCACCCACGCTCGGAACCTGCACAACAACTCAGTACTGGCGAATTTTCACGTCGTCGTTGGAGATGTGCACGGAGTCGATGAAGCGCACTTCGCGCTGTTCGAGGCTCATGATCAGCGATTGAGTGCGTATGCCGCCGCCGAAGAAGCGCACGCCGCGAAGCA
>JASHWB010000177.1 GCA_030044295.1 Candidatus Acidiferrales bacterium | reverse complement strand
CCAAGGCCAGCTTCCAGCAGGGCTGGCGTTAAGCACGAGCCAGGGCGGAAGCGCAGTGATTTCAGGAGTGCCAAGCGTGATCGGCACGTACACATTTACCCTACAGGTGACGGACGCCGAAATCGCTCCGGAGACTCAAACGCAGACGGCAACGTACACCATTACGATTTCTGGGGGGCAAGACAATAACTCGCTCTTGCAGGGGTCGTACGGCTTTATCTTCCGCGGATTCGATCAAAACGGCTCCGTGGCTATGATCGGTACGCTCACGTCTGACGGAAACGGAAACCTATCCGGCAGCGAAGTGATTAACCGCGTATCGGGCGTCGCGCCCGCCGCAACCGTCACCGGCATTTATGAGATCGACTCCACTGCGAGCGGGACGCCAAACGGCGTGTCAGGAGACGGCCGCGGCCTGATGGAATTGACTACGGCCATCGGACAGCAAACGACGACGGCCATCTACGAATTGGCGCTGGAATCCGATGGAAGCGTGCAATTCATTCAGGAGCATATTTACCCGACGACGCCGCCCTTTCCCAACACCGCGCCCGCACAGCCGGACGCGTTCCATACACACGGTGCCGGCGTGATGAAGCCGATCGTCGGAGGCTCGTTTACGCAGGCAAGCTTTGGCGGAAACTATGCGTTCGAATTTACGGGCGTGGACGTCAACAAGAAACCGGATGCGCTGGCGGGAGCGTTTCATGCCGATGGCAGCGCTGCGACGGTTACCTCAGGAACCTGCGATTTCAACGACGCAGGGACTTACGGGTCGCAATCGATTTCTGGCGAATTCACTTTTCCTGGCTCTACCGTAGGTGCTGCCGAGTTGACTTTCGAAGTGCCCAGCGCCGGTCAGCAAACACTGCAATTCGAATTCATGTTCGTGTCCCCGTCGGACATGTACTTCATCGAGACCGACGCCACTACGACTGGCTCGAATGCGCCGACGCTGTATCGGATGAGCGGCGAAGCGATTTTGCAGCAGCCGAATACCACGTTTAGCGCAAATTCGCTCGCGGGCGCGGCGGTCGCCAGCACTACCGGAGTGGACAGCGGCGGAAACGCGATTGTTTCGGCGGGATTGCTCACTTCCACGGCCTGCGACGGCGCCACGGGAAACACGCTTGCTTTCGACCAGAACGACAACGGCACTCTTGCGTCTCCGTCGCTTTCCGAAACCTGCACGGTGAACCCCACTAGCGGGCGCGTAGCCTTTAATTGGCAATCGCCACCCTCAGCCCCGCCATTCGTCGCAGCTTATTTAGTCGGGCCCGGCGAGGGCTTCCTGATCGGAAGCGACGCAACGGTTACGACCGGCCTTCTGGAGCAGCAAACCGCGCCTGCGCCGTTGAGCGACGCTTCCGTTTCGGGCGCATACGCTATCGGCGCACCGTTCATCGCAGAGGCGGGAGAAAATAATTTGTCCGGGGTAATCACGGCGGATGGCGCCGGCGGTCTGTCGGGCGCGGTCGATGAGGCGGACTCGGGCGGGGCAACGCAAACGCTGGATCAGACTCCATTTACAGCGACGATTTCGGCGATTGCTGCAAATGGCCGCGGGACGATCAATACGACCACGTCAGCTACGGGATTCCCCACGAACTGGATTTTCTACGTTGTTTCGCCGAGCGCCATTCGAGCGATCCCGGCGGACGCAGGCAAGCAGCACCCGGAGGTCATTCTGCTTGGGCCGACAACGTTTTAGCCCTTTGATCCGCGCTTTTCGTGCTCAAGGCGCAACGACGCAGAGTTAACGCAGAAGCGCAAGCCCGTGGGGCGCGGCCCATCCTCGAAGACGTGCCCCAAATGAGCCTCGCATCGGCCGCACATCACCTCCACTCGTTCCATCCCGTGCGACGAGTCGCGGGTCATTTCCACATTTTCCGCGGCGATCGGCTGCCAGAAGCTCGGCCATCCCGAACCGGAGTGGTACTTCGCATTCGAGGAAAATAGCGGCTGCCCGCAGCATACGCAGACGTACGTTCCCGGCGCTTCCGTGCTTTCGTACTCGCCGGTAAATGGCGGTTCGGTGCCTTTGCGGCGCGTAACCTCGTACTGCTGCGGCGAGAGCGCCTTTTGCCACTCGGCATCGTCTTTTCGGATTTTCTCGCTCATCCTCCGCGGATTATATCAGTTTGGACGTTCGGCAGGCTTCTCGTTAGCGGATCAGTTTGCGTTGTCGATGTCGCACACGCGGTCGAAAATTCAAACTGACCCACGAACGGACTTCAACTCCACGATGTTTAATTTGCGCATTGTGGTACATTCAGCGGCACGTCCGCGGTTTAGGTCTAAAGATGAAAACGACGACGCTCGTCTGGCTGGTGCTGTGCTGCGCGGCCCTGTTCGCGATCGGATATGTGTCCCATGCGCCGAAGACCGCGCAATCCGCCGCCGGCGAGAAGCCGTGGAACTCGCAGGCGATCCGAAGCTCCTTCGCCGGGGTTCAGGTGCGCGAAGTGGATGCAACGCACGCCGCGCTCGATTTCGTGTACGACCTCGAGAACCGCACGGCCAACGACTTTGAAGTAGCGCCGGGGCCGGGCATCGTTGTGATGAAGCGCCTAAACTCCGACGGCAGCTTGATCTCCGATCCAAACGCGCGGCTCCTTTCTGCCGCATTTATCCCCACGAACAACCGGACGCGATTCACCGTGGAAATGATGGAGCCTTTCGCCTGGCCCGCGAAGCAGGGTGCCGTTGCCGATCAATCATTCCGGGATTTCGTGAAAAGCCAAGCCTCGGGCCTGGAAGGATTCGTTATTTTCGATCAAACGTCGCGGTACGAGATTGACCTTCCGATCGACCTGGCAACTACGGCGGCTTCCACAGCTCCCGCTCCGAAAAGCAGCGACTAATTCCGGCGGACCTTCTGGAACGTGACCAACGCGGCCAGAAAGCGGGCCAACTGGCGCTTGCGCGATGATCTCGCCACGAATATAATCCGGCACACTCAATCAGGTGGGACGCACAATTTCGCGGTAATCGACCAGAGAAGAGACGAGCTTATGTCTGGGGCTTTGGAGCTTATCCCCGAGGCCGCTCCGACCGCCGATCGGCGCAAGTACGAGCGCTCGCGGCTTCGCACGCTGATCTACGCGGACTTGGATCAGGGCAACGGAGGGATCGTCCTGGATGCGAGCGAAGGCGGCATATCGGTCCATGCAGTCGTCCCGCTGACGGACAATGTCCTGCCGCGACTCCGCCTGAAATTGCCCGATGCGAGCGGCTGGCTGGAAACTCGCGCGCGTGTGGCGTGGACCCGCGAATCGGGAAAAGTGGCCGGTTTGCAATTCGAAGAGCTGCCGGAGCCGGCTCAGGCGCAAATCCGGGCGTGGCTTTTGAAGGAGGCACCGGCCCTTGAGGACGATGCCGCGCACTCCGGCGCTGCCTCCGAACAAGCGGTCGAAAGCCAGCCTTCGATAGACGAAGATTGGCATACACCCGAATCAGCTGGGGAACCTC
>JASHWB010000176.1 GCA_030044295.1 Candidatus Acidiferrales bacterium | reverse complement strand
ACGGTAACTTCACCACCTTCATCAACCTCCCGGTGAACCAGTTCAACTACCGCGCCGAGGAAGGCAATTCCAACCAGGACCAGCGGAATCTCCTTGTGACCAACTTCACCGCCACCTCGCCCACCACCGGTTCATGGTGGCGCAAAGACTGGCTCTTCAGCAGCATCATCACTTTGGGGTCGGGCCGTCCGTTTACGATTTACTACGGCTCTCCTACGTTGAACGACTTTGCCGCCGGTTCGGTTGATCGTGTGGGCGGTGCGGGCGTTCCCGGCACACATTGCACGACGGTTGCAACGTGCCAAACCATGATCCCGCGCAACACCTACGTCGGCGATGCGCTGTACTCATGGGATCTGCGGCTGGGTCGCTCGTTCACCATTCGCGAGAACCTTAAGCTTGCGCTCGCCGTGGATGCTTTCAACGTTCTCAATCGACCTAACGTCGATCAGGTGTACTCAATCTATAACTCCCCCGTTTTCTGCGGCGCAATACCCAAACACTACAACGACGCTGTGAGCCGCGAGATTCAGGTGGGATCACCGTTGGTCGCATGTCCGATGGGCCAACCCGGCGAGATAGCCCTTCCTCCCGCGGCTGGCGGAAGCCTAGCCGTGACCCCGATTGCCGCTGTGGCCCCAACATCGTCGGGGGCAACAATTTTCATTCCGAACGAGCCGAATCCCATCTTCGGCACGCCGGAAACCATGTTGAATCCTCGCCAGTTCCAGTTCTCGGCGAAGTTCGACTTCTAAACCATTGCGCATCAAACCGCTTTGCTCCAGAAGGCCGGGCGCCACAATCGCCCGGCCTTTTTTCTGCAATCCATCTGCCGCAATTCCCTCGATTGCCACTCCTATCTGGAGTGCAGCGGCTGGCCGCCGCCGTTCGGTGCAAAGAGGGAGAAACCTGTTTTTCGCAGCGGCGAATGCGTAGAATAGCCGTCGCATCATGAAACTCCCCGCCCAACCCGAACCTGTCGAAGTGGATTTCGCTCGCTCCGCGGTCGTCGTCGTGGACATGCAAAACGCCTTCGTGAAAAAGGGCGGCACGCTTGACCTCGCCGGAGTCGATCTCTCGGACGCCGCTCGCGTCGCCGCCGTGATTCGCAACGTGCTCAGCGCCGCGCGCCCCGCGGGCCTTTCCGTCGTCCATCTGCAAGTCGGCTACAAGCCCGATCTGAGCGACGCGGGCGGTCCGCGCTCGCCCAACTACCACAAGGAAACGGCCATGCACCTGATGTGCGCGCGGCCGGAGCTGAAAGGCAAGCTGCTCACCGAAGGCTCGTGGGATTTCGCCATCATCGACGAGCTCGCGCCCGATCCCTCCGACCTCGTCATCACCAAGACGCGCTACAGCGGCTTCGCCGGCACCACGCTCGATTCGCAATTGCGCGTGCGCGGCATCCAGTATCTTTTCTTCGCTGGTATCGCCACCAACGTCTGCGTCGAATCCACTCTGCGCGACGCCTATTTCCTCGATTACTGGCCGATCCTGTTGCGCGACGCCACCATGGCCGCCGGCGGCCGCAGTGCCTACGAAGCCTCTATCTTCAACGTCGAATCTTTCTTCGGTTGGACGCTCACCTCCGCGCAGGTGCAGTCCTCGCTCCTCGAATATTCCGGGAAAGTCGCCCACTCCGCCCGCTAGCGCCGCGCGCTCCTAATGTAGCGCCGGGCTTTACGCCCGGCACGCGAGCAATCGTCGCATTCGTGCTGGCACTGCGGCCGTCGCTCCGCGCGGCATCCCGCGAATCTAAGCTCTCCTGCCGTCGCGCAATTCTAAAGGTCCGCTTCAAACCACTAACTTCCAATCTCTGTCCTTCGCCTTCTTATGCGAAGATATCCGCCGATGCCGGACGCGCAAAAAATCCACAATCATCCTCTCGCAACTACCGCGGCCAAATCCGGCGTCCGCCAGGTCCGCATGCGCACCTCTGGAGCAACGCTCCAAACGCTTGCCGGCGGCGTCATGCTCATCCGTCCCGAAGAAGAATTGAAGCCATATCCGAAAGTGTTGACGGACCGCCTCGCGTACTGGGCAAAAGTTACTCCCGATAAGACGTGCATCGCGCAGCGCCGCGCCACCGCCGATGGGCAGCCCGATAAAGACGAATGGCAGCGCCTCACCTACGCGCAAGTCTGGGAATCGGTTCTCTGCATCGGCCAGGCGCTGCTCGATCGCGGACTTTCCGCCGAGCGCCCGGTCGCCATTCTTTCGGAAAACGGTCTCGAACATTATTTGCTGATGCTCGCCGGCCAGCACGTCGGCATTCCCACCGCGGCCATCTCGTCGTCCTACTCGCTTGTCTCGAAGGATTTCGGCAAGCTGCGCCACTGCATGAAGATTCTCACTCCGGGGCTCATCTTCGTCTCGGAGGGCGCGCGTTACGCGCAGGCCATCGAAGCAGCGGTCAGCGAACACGTGGAAGTAATCGCCACCACCGCTCCGCCCGACCGTCGCAAAGCCGGCGTGTTCGCGTCGCTTCTGGAAACCAGTCCCACCGGCGCCGTGCGCGAAGCCCACGAAAAAATCCGCCCGGACGATGTTGCCAAATTCCTCTTCACCTCCGGCTCCACGGCGCTGCCCAAAGCCGTCATCAATACGCACCGCATGCTCTGTGCCAATCAGCAGCAAATCGCGCAAGTGTTTCCGTTCCTCGCCGGCGATCCGCCGGTGATCGTCGATTGGCTGCCGTGGAATCACACCTTCGGCGGCAATCACGATATCGGCATCGCGCTCTACAACGGCGGCACGTTCTACATCGACGATGGCAAGCCCGGCCCCGGCTCGATCGAAAAAACCGTCCGCAACCTGCGCGAAATTTCCACCACCATTTTCTTCAACGTCCCCAAGGGCTACGAAGACCTGCTGCCGTTTCTGCGCGCCGACAGGGAATTGCGTGAGACGTTCTTCCGCCGCCTCGGCATGATGTTCTACGCCGGCGCCGGCCTTTCGCAGCCCGTTTGGGACGCTTACCGCCAGCTCGCCTTTGAAACCTGCGGCGAGCGCATCGTCATGGCCACCGGGCTCGGTTCCACGGAAACTTCTCCGATGGCCATTCAATGCACGTGGGAAACCGACCGCGCCGGAACCATCGGCATTCCCGTCCCGGGCATCGAACTCAAGCTCGTCCCGCACGAAGACAAGCTCGAAGCGCGCGTCCGCGGTCCCAATGTCACGCCCGGTTACTGGCGTCAGCCGGAGCTCACCGCGAAAGTCTTCGACCACGACGGCTTCTATTCCTTCGGCGACGCCGTGAAGCTCGTCGACCCGGGCGACGTCAACAAAGGCCTGCTCTTCGACGGCCGCTTGACCGAGGATTTCAAGCTCGCCAACGGCACCTGGGTCAGCGTCGGCCCGCTGCGCGCGAAAATGATCGCGCATTGCGCTCCGCTGCTGCGCGACGCCGTCATCGCCGGGCTCGACCGCGATTTTCTCGCCGCCATTTTGTTCGTCGATGCGGACGCCTGCCGCGCGCTCGCGCCCGAATTGCCGCGCCGCGCGCCGCTCGCGGAAATCGTCGCGCACGATGCCGTCCGCGGCCGTTTCCACGCGCTGCTGAAAAGCCTCGCGCATCATTCCACCGGCAGCTCCAACCGCGTGGTCCGCGCTGTGCTGGCGGCCGAGCCGCCGTCGCTCGACGCCGGGGAAATCACCGACAAAGGCTCCTTCAATCAACGCGCCGTGCTCGAGCGTCGCGTCGCGCTCGTCGAAGAGCTGTACGCCGCCAATCCTTCGCCGCGCATCCTCTGCATGTAGCGCTGCGCTTGACGCCCCCCGGGCAGGCAGCCCCCTTCACGCAGGTCGTTGCTCGCACTGCAACCCGTTACGCTCCCCGTTGTCATTCTGAGCGGCGCTTCTTGCCGCGAAGAATCCCTCTTCTTTTCCACTCCCATGACTGAATAGCACCGCTGTCGTCCTGAGTAAACGGATACGGCGCAGTCGTCATGTGCTTCTTAATGTAGCGCTGCGCTTCAGCGCAGCAGCCGTTCCCGTCGTCTCCGGTAGGGGCGCTACCCTCCCCGATGAAAGCCCGCTGCGCCCTCTTTGCCAGACGCCGCTAAATGGCTCGATTCGTTTAAACTTTTCCCCGTAATGAACGAAGCCGTCATTTTCGTCGGTGTTCAGGGGGCGGGGAAGAGCACGTTCTACCTTCAACGCTTCTTCGATACGCACGTTCGCATCAATTTGGACATGCTGCGGACGCGTCATCGCGAGCGCCTGCTGTTCGAAGCGTGTCTGCAGGCCGGACAAAGCTTCGTGGTGGATAATACCAATGCGACCGTCGAGCATCGCGCCCGCTACGTCGCTCCGGCCCGCGAGCGTGGCTTCCGCGTAATCGCCTATTTTTTCGACGTTGAGCTGCGCTACGCGATGCGCCGCAACCGTCAGCGCCCCGGCGCCAAGAACATCCCCGCGGCCGGCGTGACAGGGACATTTCGAAAATTGCAACCGCCCACGAAAGCCGAGGGTTTCGACCAAATTTTCACCGTCGGCGTCCAGGAGCCCAACCAATTCGTCGTCACGCCAGATCTGGCGTAGCTTAGGTCGTCAGAGGTTGGGTATCGCTACTCCTTGCTGCACCGCTGCAACGGTTACGCTGCCGTTGTCATTCTGAGCGGCGCTTCTTGCCACGAAGAATCCCTCTTCTCTGCGCTCGCGTTCCTCGCTAAGCGCTCATGGTGATCGAGTGAAACCGCTCCGGTGCGTTGTCATGCTGAGCGCAGCGAAGCATCTCTCTTCACTTCCATTTTGGTTTCCCAAAGCGCCGCTCGTTCGTTCCCGCCAGGAAAAAGAAGTTTGAAACACGCGCTCCGTCGCGCGAAGATGAAGTCGGGAGGGAACGGAACGCATGGGCGGGCGCGGTCCAGGACACAAATCCGAAAGAGCGCGTGCGGCGCGGCGGCGAAATATTCAAAAGGCTCGCGCGGCGCGCAGACGTCCTCCGCTGCCTTGGCGCAGCGGCCTGGAGTCGCGCGTCATCGAGCAGCTCGTCTGGCAGTGGTGGAATGATCCCGGGCCGCGCAAGTGGCCCGCGTACCGCGTCGCGCGTTTCTTAGGCATCAGCCATACCTGGGTAGCCAAACTCGTGAAGCGTTTCCGCGCCGATCCCGCCCGCGCGCACCGCCGCATGCGCGCCTTCGCTCCCGCCGATTTGGAAAAGCTCGGGCGCGCCCGCCAGGAAACTCAGTGGCACCGCCAGCACGGCCGCCTCCGCGGCCCGATTCGTTGGCGCCGCGTCAAGTACGCTCAGGACCGCGCGCTGAGGTCCGCCGTTGTACCGAATCAGTCCGAAACGCGCCGCGCCGCCGGCCGGCGCGAACCTCCGCCGATACCTCCGCGCGATCGCTGGCCCTCCTGGGCCGCCGGATTTATCGCGCCCACGGATCTGGAAATGCCCGTTGCGCCTTCCGCGATCTCCGGCAGCATCGTTTCCTCCTTTGCGCCCGGCGCGATCGCCGGCAGCTCCTCTTCGTCCGCTAACCTCTTCACGCCATCGCCCGCCGCGCGCCAATCTGCGCCGCCCAATACCGCGGGCCGCGAACGCGATCTGCCGCCCGCGGATCACGCCGGTGCGCCGTTCGATCCCCATCGCCCTCGCAAGCCCCTCGAGCCAAAAAGAAAAGGTCCCATCCCGTTCGCCTTCCGCCGCCCTCGCCGCTAGCTTGCGAACCATTACACTGCTCGCCCGCCGCCACGTCCCCATGTAGCGGCCGCCTTCAGTCGGGCGCAGTCGTGATCTTGTCAACGCGCCTGCCATCGTTTACGCGGCATCGCACCCAGCTCGTCATTCTGCGTTCCGGTGCAATCGGGACCAAGAATCCACAGCGGGTCAGTTCGCATTTTCTTGATCGTGGCAGAAACAGTCAAAAATTCAAACTGAACACTACCGAGCAAGAGGGCCATATTGCACCGAGCCGCATCGGCGGCTATACTCGGCGCGAATCACACATGAAGACTCGCAGTAAGCGCCTCGCGTACTTAATTGTGCCCGTGCTACTGGTCGTGCTGGCAGCCGCGCCCATTTACGCGATCGCGTGCCCGATTGTGTGTGACCTCGGCAAGAGTGCCGCGCGCTGCCAGGGCAAACACTGCCCGATGTGCAATCGCAGCCGC
>JASHWB010000175.1 GCA_030044295.1 Candidatus Acidiferrales bacterium | reverse complement strand
GATGCTGGAATTATGCACAATATGCCTTTTTTGCGTTGCGAATCAACTGGTTTCACAGTAGTTGTCCCGCTCCCCGCAACGCGGCGAAAGCAGAAACCATCTGCGCGATGTCGCTATTCATTGTGCCGGCGGCGCCGTGCCGGACCAGGGGCGGCTTCTTCCATAGAACGTCATCCCGTGGATTCGCAAGCTCCAGGGTGGAAAAACTCTCAGAAGAATAGACGTTCCCATATCGGGAATTCACTTCTAGTACCTGCATGCTTTCAATTGCAAGCAGACGACGAAATGTCTCCGTAACTTTTTGCCCGGCGCAGAGTCTGGGCAATTTCTTCCAATCGCATCATTCGGCCCTGCTGGCTCGCCGGAAAAGGCGGCTTCCTTAGATGCTCTGCCGAGGCACCAAGCGGGTTTCGACGGAGTCGCAGCCTCGGGAATTAGTGTTACATGTTTAGTAATTACAGGACATCTGGGACACCAGCTTGGAACGGTGCTGCGACGTGCCCTTTTCGCGCCATCTCGCCGCGAAATTTATAGCGTGGCCCCGGACTCGTGCGAAGCTGCGCGTAAGGGATGCTGCCATGCCTGATTCCTTTGGCGCTCCAACGAATCCCGCGTCTGGATACCGGGAGCGCCGGTCCGTTCCAAGATTCAATCTGATCGCTTCCGCCGAGATCCTTGAACCGGCGAGCGGAGTGCATATTTCTGGCCGAATTTCGGAAATCAGCCGGAAGGGATGCTACTTGGACGTCCTCAATGTGCTCCCGGTCGGCACGCACCTCCGTCTGACGATTTCGCGTGACCAGGGTACTTTCACTACAGAAGCCAAGATTATCTACATTCAGGAAGGAATGGGGATGGGCATCTTCTTTCTGGACGTTCCTCTTGACCAGCAGAAGATTCTCGACGCCTGGCTGGCGGACTTGAATGGATAGCGAACAGTCGCCGGTCGATCACCACACGTCGACCGAATGTAGCGGCTACGATCTGTAAATTTACTGCTTTTTGTTCCAATTCTGCGGCGGGGAATCCATTTGCCAAAACTCGGGCGATGGATTCGCGAATTCAACCGCGACCTGGGCCAGGCCGGCATGCACAGCCCCTTTGTACGCGACCCGCACTTCCCGTTCGTCCGAATTTTTCGGATTCATCACGATCAGCTTTTGACCCAGCGCTACGCGCGCCTCCAGCATCAGCAAAGCGCCATGCGCGCTCACGGTGACGGTAAAGGTTTCTTCCTGAAAGGCGCGGCTGTCGGAGTGGCCTCTGACCACGACCGGCATGTCGACCAAAATACGCTCGCTGCGCCGTTGAGCCGTGAATGCCATGCTTCCCTCTGGCCCACTATGACCGAATAAGCGGCGTATGGCCCGCGAATCTCGTCGAATGGTACCAACCGAGTTAACGGCTGGGCGAACCGCCTTGGCCGGGCTCATCGTGGCGCCAGGGCCGGTAAACGTGAGACTAGCTATCTGACAAGACAGATGTAAAATATATCCCATGAACTCTGCACCTCGCCTTGGGCCGTCTTTCCCAAGCGATAAAGCCGGCTCCGCGCGCCGCCGGCGCATTATCGAGCGTATACGCTCCCATCGCGGCCCGCTCTCTGGCGCCGAGCTGGCCAAGCAACTGCGCGTCAGCCGGCAATGTCTGGTGCAAGACATCGCGATATTGCGGGCGGCGGGCGAAGAAATAGTCGCCACGCCACGCGGCTACAGGCTGCCGGACATGGCCAAGCATACGAACCGAGCCGTGCTGGCCTGCCGCCACGCACCCAAGCGTACCGAAGAAGAATTGCAAATCCTGGTGGATCATGGCGTGAAAATTCTCGACGTGATCGTCGAGCATCCGCTCTATGGCGAGCTTCGCGGCTCGCTGATGATCGAATCGCGTGCCGACGTACAAGATTTTCTGAAACAGGTCCAGACCACGCACGCGTCGCTGCTTTCTTCACTGACGCGCGGGGTGCATTTGCACACCGTGGAAGCGTCGCGGCCGGAGATGATTTCGCGGGCCTGCGCCCGGCTTCGCAAACGAGGATTCCTGCTGAAATAATCGCCCAGGCTCAATGCCCTTAACAGATACAACGCGGGAGCAGCGCGTGAGACAGGCGTTTTTTCGCGGCGCCGATCTCACGCTCCAAAATTCCGCATACCGGCATGCGGCCACCGCTCTTACGGACGCACTGTTGCAGGACGATCTCGCTACGGGCGACCTAACAGCCGCCGCCATCGAGTTAAAACCGGCTCGCGTTTCGGCAGCGGTCATCGGGCGCGAATCCGGAATCGCTGCGGGATTGCAAGAGTTCGCGCTCGTTTATCGCGGGCATGGAGTTGACGTCGTCCTTGAGAAAGAAGACGGCGACGCGATCCACCCTGGCGATACGGTACTGCTGGCCCAAGGCGAGCAGACGAAGTTGCTTGCGCTGGAACGCGTCGGCTTGAATCTGCTGCAGCGCATGAGCGGAATCGCGACCGCGGCCCATTGTTTGCAGCGGCGCGTGCGCGAGAGCGGTTCGGAAACGCAAATCGTCGGCACACGTAAAACGCCGTGGGGCCTGCTCGACAAGCGAGCGCTGCACCTGGGCGGCGCTGGCACGCATCGCTTGAACCTCGGTGACGCGATTCTCATTAAGAACAATCATCTCGCGTTGCTTGCTGACCGCGAGGAAGACGCCGCGCCGGTGGCCATTGAGCGGGCGTGGAATCTTCGCGGCAAATCCGCGTTCATTGAAGTGGAGGTGCGCGGCGAAATTGCCGCGCGAGCGGCCGCAGCCAAGTTTCGCGAGTTGCAGAAGAACGACGGCGAAGAGTATCCGTGCGTGGTCATGCTCGACAACATGACGGCCGCCGGAGTGCGCGCCGTACTCGATGCGCTGCGCCGCCGAGAACTTTTGGACTTCGTGCTCGTGGAAGCAAGCGGCGGGATTTCAGAAGCGAATTTCTTGGAGTACGCGGCCACGGGAGTCGATGTAATTTCCATCGGTTCCCTCACGCATTCGGTCCGCGCGCTCGATCTAAGCCAGAAAATTTCATAAAGCTATAAAGGAGAAAGGACCCCTTTATGTCCAGCGCCACAGCACCAGCCGTACAGACGTTCGAAGACCGCTACTCGCTGCCGGTGGTCGAAACCATCAGCGACTCGGCGGAAGAAATCCGGCGGAAGCAGGAGCGCGTGCGCGCTCTCGCCGCCGAGCGCAACGCCATTTTGCTGGCGCATCACTACCAGCGTCCCGAAGTGCAGGAAGTGGCTGACGCCGTGGCCGATTCGCTGAAGCTTTCACAGCAGGCGGCGAAAACCAACGCGGACGTGATCGTCTTCTGCGGTGTGCACTTCATGGCCGAAACGGCGTCGATCATTTGCCCGGACAAAACGGTGCTCTTGCCCGACCTGCGCGCGGGATGCTCGCTTGCCGCTGCCGTGACACCGGAGGAACTTCGCGAGTGGAAAGCGAAGCTGCCGGATGCGGTGGTGGTTTCGTACATCAATACATCCGCGGCGGTGAAAGCGGAAAGCGACTACTGCTGTACTTCGGCGAACGCGTCGAAGGTGGTGGCGTCGATTCCCGCTGACCGGACCATTCTGTTCCTTCCCGATAAGTTCCTGGGAAGCGTCGTGGCGAAGCAGACGGGGCGCAGCAACATCGTCGCGTATCCCGGCTACTGCCACGTGCACAAGACCATTCAGCCGGAGCAAGTAGCGGCGCTGCTCGACGAGCATCCGGATGTCGAGCTTCTGCTGCACCCGGAATGCGGCTGCGTCAGCTCGTGCATGGCGAAGGCAATGGATGGAACGCTGCCGCAGGACCGTACTTTCTTTCTTTCGACAGAAGGAATGTTGCGGCACATCGCGGGATCGAATGCCACGGAGTACGCGGTGGGAACGGAATTGGGAATCCTGCACCAGCTCAACAAGAAATTCCCGGAGAAAACATTCCACCCTGTGAATCCGCGGGCGGTTTGCGCGTTCATGAAGACGATCACGCTGGATCGCGTGATCCATTCGCTTGAGACGATGACGCCGGAAGTGCGTGTTCCGGAACCCATCGCCACGAAAGCGCGGCGCGCCATCGACCGCATGCTGGCGCTGGCATAGGCGGGCGGCGATGCTGAAAATCGGACTGCTCGGCGCCGGCGCCATCGGTCGGATCATCGCGACTGCACTCGACCCTCAACAGAACAGGGAAAAGCGCATCGACGCGCAGATCACCGGCATTTGCGATCAAGACCGCGAGCGCGCTGCGGCGCTTTCGTCGGAGCTGTCGAACCGTCCGCCGGTCGTCTCGATGGAAGAGATGATCGAGAAGTGCGAACTGGCCGTGGAAGCGGCGGGCCAGGGTGCACTGCCGGCCTTCGTGCCGAAGGCGCTCGAGCACCGGCGCGACATGCTGGTGATGAGCGTCGGCGGGCTGCTCGGGCACGAGGAGTGGTTCCGGCAAGCAGCGGAGCGCGGCTGCCGGATCTACGTTCCGTCGGGCGCGATTGCGGGGCTGGACGGGATTAAGTCCGCGTCGATTGGAAAGCTCGAATCGGCGGTGCTGACGAGCCGAAAGCCGGTTGCCGCGCTGAAAGGGACGAAGTTCGTGGTGGAGCGTGGAATCGCGGTGGAGAATTTCAAGACCGAGACCGCGATTTTCGAAGGGACGGCGGAAGAGGCCGCGAAAGCCTTTCCGACGACCTCGAATGTGGCTGCGTCGCTACGGCTGGCGACCGATCCGGACATCCCTGTGCAGGTGCGTGTGGTGGCGGTGCCGGGCGGAACGCAAAACGTCCACGAAATCCGCGTGCAGGGCGAGTTTGGCTGCCTGACGGTGATCGTGCAGAATGTCCCGTCGAAGCAGAACCCTCGCACGTCGCAACTGGCGGCGTTTTCGGCGATCGCGACGTTGGCGAACCTGACCCGCGCCCTGCGCGTGGGAACGTAGGACCGATCCCTCAGCGGCCTGCCTGCGGCAGGCAGGCCCTCCCTACAGGCTGCGGGGCCCTGACGAAGAGCCACGCCTATGCTGCATCAGCCCAACCGCAATTCAGTTTTCAAAGAGCGAGCGGCTCTCGTCGAGAGAGCTGCCGTTATGCCCTATAACGCGGACACCGTGTAGCTTCGGGCGTTGGCGCCCCGGTCGTACAGACCTGCAAAATGTCGTGATTTGAGATGCACCGGGACGTTCCGCCCTTGATTTGTCATCTTGTTTTGTTTCTTCTATTTACACATGTCGAAGGTTGATAGGCTGTTCCGCCCTGGCTCGGCCACGCCAGAGCCGAAGGAGGCGGGGTTTGGTGAACGTGGGGTGACGAGGAGTGTCTCGGGTAGAGGTTACGGGCGATTCTACTCGTTCGGTGTCTCGGGTAGAATTTGGAAATTGCAACTCAAGGATGAGGGGAAGCAAGCTCCAACCGAGTGTTCCGGCCGCATAGCAGTCTGCGATTCCCGCTATCTTT
>JASHWB010000012.1 GCA_030044295.1 Candidatus Acidiferrales bacterium | reverse complement strand
AGCGAGCTTTACGAGCAGTTAATGGAACAAATTTCGCGCGACTGCGGCCTTGAGATCACCATCACGCGGACCGAGGTCGGCGGCCTCTGCGCGGAATGCCGCGCCAAAGGCGAAACCGCGCCCACCTAATTTTTAGCGCTCATTCCGTTAAAAAGTGCCGAATCCCAAACCATACGCCGCGCCAGACAGCACCGCCGTGCGCGTGGCCCTCTGGCGCGCCATGCATGTCCAGATTGACCCGTCTCCACACGTCCTCGAAGACCAGATCGGTCTGCACCTCGCTGCGCCGGACCAAAACTGGCGCCAGCGTCCGGACATGGACCCACAAGCCACGCGCAGTTTTCGCGCGTCGATTGTGGCTCGCTCGCGGTTCATTGAGGATTTGGTGGTGGAACGATCAGAGCGAGGAGTGCGTCAGTACGTCATCCTTGGCGCCGGACTGGACACCTTCGCGCAACGCTGCCCGGAAATCGCGTCGCGCCTTCGCATCTTTGAGGTTGACCGCCCCGGCCCGCAAGCCTGGAAACGCCGGCGTTTGATCAGTCTCGGCTTCGGTATCCCCGAATGGTTGCGTTTCGTACCCGTCGATTTTGAGGAGAGTCAGCCTTCCGAGGCAGGCCTGCCCCCGGTGGCGCGAGAGTCGTGGCGAGAAAGGTTAGCAGCTGCCGGTTTCGACTCGCGTCAGCCCGCCCTCGTCGCGTCGGCGGGCGTTTCGATGTATCTGACGCGCGACGCAAACATGGCTACCATGCGTCAGGTCGCCGCACTCGCGCCCGGCACCACGCTGGCCATGACCTTCATCCTTCCAGTCGAACTCGCCCCGCCTAAGGAGCGCGCTGGAATCGAGGCATCTGCAAAAGGCGCACGCGCCAGCGGCACGCCTTTTGTCAGCTTCTTTACTCCGCCGGACATTCTGGCGATGGCGCGAGAAGCGGGCTTCGGCCACGTCCAGCACATATCCGCGGACGACATCGCCCAACGCTACTTCGCCGGCCGCGCGGATGGCCTTCGTCCGCCCTCAAACGGCGAGGAATTTCTCGTCGCGACTATCTAGCATCTCTCTCGCCGTGCGGCGGCTATCCCCGCGCTGATTCGCCAACCGTCACTGCGTCCAAGGCTTCCCGCGGCATCGCGCCTGCGAGCAGAAGTATGGCGCCGCAATACATGAGCGTATCTGCCGTGTAGTTGATTCCGTTGCCGAGGCTCGCGCGATACACGATCCCGATCGGCACGTACACCACCAACTCCACAAAGAGTGCGGTCACGCCGAGCCAGATCGCTGCCGCGCGGGTTTTCTTTCCGAAAAATAGCAAAATACCGCAGATTGCATAAGCCGCGGCCGCCACATACGTCCAAAGGGCATGCCCGTAAATCCACGTAGGAGTCGGCCGGTCCAGCGGAATGCCGGCTACATAATTGCCGTGCAGGAATTGCTCCACGCTGTAAAACAGGACGGGCACTGCAATGAAGTAGCGTGCGATCGTCGTCCCGATAGTGGCAGGCCCGGCACCATTCTCGCGTGGCTGCCCGACTGGGCGATCGGCAATGCGGTCCGTAGCGCGCGTCGTTAGATACGCTGCCAGTGCCAGAGCGCCGCCGCTGAACGAGAGCTCCCGTAGCGCTAGCGCCGCCGCAAACCTGTCTCGCGGATTCTGCGCCCAAGCCGGCGCGTCCATCAGCGCGACGAAAAGGAAAAACGTCAACGCCAGCAAGCTCGCGGACAGTCGCGCCTCAACCCCCGTCACCAGGCTCAGCCCAGCCGCGATGAAGCAGGCGCCCACGAAGTACGCCCAGAACACATGCCAAGGCATCCATGACGGCACGATCGACGCGATATCGCGTGTCAGCGTGAAATGCTCAGTGCCGAAGGCCGCCAGTGGCGCCGCGTAGAAAAGCGGCCCGAAGAGAATCAGCTTGTCGAATCCGCGCGCCTTTTGCCAATCGCCGCGAACGAACATCGCCGCCAGCCCAAGCGCGAGAACCACTCCTCCAGCCAAATACGTCCAGAGCACCGTGCCGGGGATCGCTACAGCGAGGGCCATCATTTCCGGCTGGTTCGCAAGATTCACGGCGCCTCACTTTCAATCAGTGGCACAAGTAATCAAAACTCAAACTGACCAACTAGACCGCTCTATGCCTTTTTCGATACGAGAAAATACTTCCTCACGTCCTCGATGTCAGCAAGAATCTGCTGGCGAAGCGCCTCCGGGCCTAGAAACTTCATCTCGTCGCGCAGCCGCGCAAGGAAACGAACGGTCATCGGGCCGGACGCCAAGTCTTCGCTGAAATCGAGCAGATGCGACTCGATGGTCACCTGCGTTCCATCGAACGTCGGCCGCATTCCCACATTTGTCGCGGCGTGGTAAATGCCGCCACTCAACGACACGCCCGTCGCATACACGCCGAGCTTAGGTAGAAGTTCCTGCTGTGTGTGCAGATTCAGTGTGGGCACCACCAGCTTGCGTCCGACGCCGGTTCCCGGTCGAATCTCTCCTTCCAACGCGTAGGGACGCCCAAGCATGCGCGCGGCTTCCTCCACTTGCCCTTCGCGAACGTACTTGCGGATCGCCGTACTCGAAACGATTGCGTCTCCAACGACCACTGGAGCGATCGACTCCACCTCAAAACCGCATCGCCTGCCTATCTCGGTGAGCGCGTTCACGTCGCCCGTCTGGCGATAGCCGAAGCGAAAATTCGCGCCTACTGCGACGAAATGCGCGTGCATGGCCTCCGCTACGTAACGCCGCGCGAAATCTTCCGGGCTGACCTTCGCAAAATCCGCGTCGAAACGTGCAACAAGCGCCGCGTCGATTCCCATCGCGGCAATCGCGGCCAGCCGCTGATCGAGCGTCATCAGCAGCGCAGGCGCGTCGGCCGGACGCAGCACCTTTGCCGGATGTGGATAGAACGTCAAAACAGCAGCAACGCAGCCTGATTGCCGCGCATGTTCCAGCACGCGCCGAAGTATCTGCTGGTGCCCGAGGTGCAGGCCGTCGAAATTACCGATCGCGAGAGCGGTTGGAGCCGAGCCGGCAGGGAAGCGCGCCAGCCATTCTTCTGCCGAGAAAAATCGCCCGAAAGGCATCAGAGCTCCACCGGAAATTGCAGCCCGTCGTAGGCGAGCCGAACGTTTTCGGGCAGGCGCGCATTCGTGGCAGCGTGTCCAAGATCGTGGCAGATGTGCGTAAACCACGCGCGTTTGGGCTTCAACTCTTCGATTAAGGCGAGCGATTGATCCACAGTCGAATGCATAGGGTGCGGCACGTACCGCAGAGCATCCAAAATGAAGTCGTCGAGCCCACGCAGAAGTTCTTTCGATCTCTCCGGCACGCGGCTGAAGTCTGTGAGATACGCGGCGCCGCCTAAGCGAAAGCCAAGCACCTTTTGCGGGCCATGTTCTGCGGGCACGGGCGTGAATTTGACGCCGAAAAGATCGAACACGCCGTCGATTTCATGTACTTCGATCAGCGGCACCGAGCTTACCGTTGGAGCCGTATCGAAGACGTACGCGAATTGGCGGCGCAGAATGGCGAGCGTTTCCGGTGCCGCGTAGATCGGAATCGCACCTTTCTGCTTCAAGTTGTAAGGACGAATGTCGTCGAGGCCCAGGATGTGATCGGCATGGCCGTGCGTGTAAAGCACAGCGTCCAGCCGGTCGATATGCGCGCGCATCGCCTGGAACCGAAAATCGGGCGTCGTGTCGATCGCCACATTGTGCCCGTCGTAGGAAAGCAGAATCGACGGCCGCGTGCGCTTGTCGAGCGGATCCGCCGACTCACACACGCCGCAGTGGCAGGCGAGCGTCGGTACGCCCATGGACGTGCCCGAGCCGAGAACGGTTAGCTGGAGTGACGGCATGATTTCGCGAGGCTGAACGCAGCTGAATCTGGTGCAGCGGCCCCCTTCAGGCGGGCGCTTTAGCTTTTGAATTTAGCCCTTCGTATTTCCGCGCTCACGCGGGCCTGACTACAGATCGCGCTATCCCTTGCCGCCTTTGGCTTTCTTGGCCATCGCTTCCGAGGCAGCTTTGGAAACTTCCATGAAAGTCAGCTTCAGGCTGCCGATCACTTCGATTAGCAGGTCTTCGTCGGACTTGGCGAGATTGCCGCGCGTGGTGTCGCGGAGCGCGTCCATCATGTCGATCAGTTCGCGCGCTCCTTCCAGGTCGACGAACGCCTGTCCAGTGCGCGGATCGGCCATGCCGCCGAGCATCGCGGCGGTGTTGCGCGTCAGAAAATCGACGAGCATCTGGAATCCGCGCGAAGGCGGGAAGTCTTCGGCAGCGGGCTCCTCGACGACCGGACTCGCCGCGGGAGCTTGCTTCGCGCCCCGCGAGTCTCCACCGGCGGACTTTGCCGGCTTGGACTTCGGTTCTTCCTCGCGCCACTCCTGCGCGGCTGCGTCCGGGCGAAGCTCGCCCTGCTCGGTAAACAGCCGCCGGTCAACTACTTTGAATCCTTCGTCTGGTTTCTGGTCGGCCACAGTAACGTCCTCGACGTGAACTGAAAGTGATAAGGAGAAAGTCTAACATTCGCCGGGAGTTCCTCACAAGGCACCCACAGCACCAGGTGGGCTCGCTGCGCCCCGCATTGGGACGCAAGCGGAATTGCAGCGATCTGACTGCGGGCGCGATTGTGTCAGGACGTGCGCACCTCAACCGTGACAAACATCAGA
>JASHWB010000174.1 GCA_030044295.1 Candidatus Acidiferrales bacterium | reverse complement strand
TCTGCCCCTAAGTTTTAGCCCTGGAAAGTTCGTTTGCGAAACAACAGCGTTCATTTGCGGAGAAGCCACTGGTCTGTTCCTCACGATTGCGGGAGGGCGGTATTCTAGCGCAGCGAGAATGGCTGTCAACCGTTAAAGAGCGGATGAGCCGGCGAAATTTTGCGAAGGCATCCGCGCCCAAATTTCACTTACGAGCGGTCTCGCGCGGAAAGAAACGAAGACTATGCGGCGTTGCTTGTTGCGTTCGCTGCGGGAGGAATGGCGGACGCGGCATCCGGCTCCTCCCATTTTACCGAAACGAGTTTGGAAACACCCGGTTCCTGCATCGTCACGCCATACAATACCGATCCCATTTCCATCGTGCGCCGGTTGTGCGTCACCACGATGAACTGCGTCTGCGCGCACATGTCTGCCAGCATTTTGTTGAAGCGGCCCACGTTCGCCTCGTCTAGCGGCGCGTCCACTTCGTCCAGTATGCAGAATGGGCTCGGCTGATACTTGAACACCGCGATCAACAGGGCCAGCGCCGTCAGCGCCTTTTCTCCCCCCGATAGCAGCAGAACATTTTGCAGCCGTTTGCCCGGCGGCTGCGCCACGATATCGATGCCCGATTCGCCGGAACTGTCCGGTTCGCTCAGCCGCATCTCGCCGTGGCCGCCGCCGAAAAGTGTCTGGAACGCTGTGGCGAAGTTCGCGTTGATGAAGTTGAACGCTTCCTCGAACTTTTGTCGCGATACCTGATCCAGTTCGTTGATCGTAAGCTGCGTATTCTGGATTGACTCCACCAGGTCGTCTCGCTCGCGGCGCAGGAAGCCTTCACGCTCTTCCGCCTCGCGAAATTCCTCAAGTGCCATCATGTTGACGGGTCCCATCGCTTCCACACGCGCCTTCATCTCGTTGTAGTTGGTCTCCGCCGCCACTAGATTCTCGCCCGTCAGCATTTCCTGCTGCTCCAGGGCCAGTTCCTCAGGCTGTGCGTTCAACTCCGCTACGCACGTCTGCCGCAAGTAGTCGCGATCCGCGTCGTTGCGCGCTTTTTCAATCTGGCGTTGGCTGCGCTCCGCGCGTAGCTCGTCGAGCGCTTGCCGCTGGCTCCGCAGCGCCTCTTCGATCTGCCCCGCCCGATTCCGCGCCGCATCCCATTCCGCCTCGAACGCGGCCTTGCGCTCTTCGAGCCGTGTTTTCTCGCTACGTAATTCTTCGGCCTGTTGGCCTAGCTGGCTGCATGAGGTTTCGATTTCAGCCTTCTGCCCCTCAAGATTTGACTGCTGCTCGCGCAGCGACTCGACACGCGAGTTCGCCTGGGTCATCTCTTCGGCGAGCCGCTGTTCCGCTGCTTCCGCCGACGCCAGCCGCTCCGACATCGTGGCCAGCTCTTCACGTCCTCCCACCACTCTCTCCTGCAGCGACTGCAAATCGCGGCGGATCGCTGCCAATTTCTCCGCGGCAGCCGCTGCCTCGGATTCCGCCTCCGCTCGTGAACGCAGTGCCGACGCATGCTCCTCGCGCATACGCTCCGCTCGCTCTCGCGCCAAGTCTGCTTCCGCGCGCAATCTGCCGATCTCTTCGCGCCCCGCAGCAAGCTGTTGGCTCGACCGCGCAAATTCGCTGCGCGCCTGGTCGCGCTGATGTGCTGCGCCTACCAGCGTCTTTTCGGCCTCAAGATGCTGCGCTGTTGCAAGCGAAAGTTCTGCCTCCACTGCTGTGATTTCCTCGCCCAGCGCAGCCAAGGCTGCTTGCTGTTCTTGGACAACCGCCTCCAGCCGCACTGCCTCCGATTCGTGCTGGCGCAGCTCGCGCTTCAGCGCCAGGGGGCCGGCTTCGCTCTTGCGCCCGCCCGAAACCATCCGCCCGTGGTAACAGGTTCCATCCGCCGTCAAAAAGTAGCTGTGCGGATTTTCGCGTGCCATCCGTTCCGCCACTTCCGCCGATTCCACCATGTAAGCTGTCCGCAGCTTCTTCAGGAAGTATTTCGTCGCAGGGCCAAGTGGGTCGCGAAAATCGACGAGCCTGTCGAGCCGCGCTAACACGCCCGTCTCGAGCGGCAGCTCCGCGTCAGCTTCCCGCGTATCAATGTTCAAATTCCGCAGCGAATCGACGAAAAACGTCGCCCGTCCGCCCATTTCGTCCCGCAACAGCGCCACCCCTGCGCGCGCGTGATCGAATGTCTCCACCACCACATACTCCAGTTCCTCGCGCAGGAATTGCTCCACGGCGCCTTCGAATTCTTCCCGCACCTCCGCGTAGTCCGCCAGTAAGCCGACCGCGCGGAATCCGCCCGCCGCGGCGAACCCGCTTGCCCCCGTCCCGCTCGCGCCGAAAAGCTTCTGCACTGCGTCGGCCGTGTACGTCCGCTCGCTCAGGATTCGTTCGAGCGAAGTCTGCCGCGCTCGTTCGCCCGACAATTCCTGCCGGACGCGTTCCAGCTGTGCGCCGGTTTCCTGTTGCGTCTGTCGCAACGACGTGAGGCGCGACTGCGCCTCGCGAACCGCCGCCGCCAATTGTCTCGATCGATTCTGCGCCTCGTCGAAAGCCGCCTCGGTGCTCGCCACGCGCGCTTCGAGCGCCGCACATTCCTCCTCGACTGCGCGCAACGCTTCTGTTCGCTGCGATTCCGCCGCGGCGTGCCGCGCGGCAGCCCCTTCCGCCTGCTGCGACTCCGCCTGCGCGTGCGCCGACTGTTCCACCAGGCGTGCCGCGAGTTCTCGCAATTCCGCGATTCGCCTTTCGAGATCTGCCTGCTCGGCCACGCTGTTCGACACGCGCTCCGAGGATTCGCGCAGCGTCGCTTCGAGTTGCGCCGCCTGCTCGCGCAGCGTGGCCACCGACTGCTGCTGCTCCTCGATGCGCGACGCTAAATCGGACGCCTGGATCGCGGCCTGCTCGATCTCCGCAGCCAGTGTGCTCATGCGCGAATCCAACTGTGCCGTCTGCTCGCGGTTGAAGGTGATGCGATTTTCCGCCCGGTCCAGATCGAGCGCCGTCTGCCCGAGCATGTTGTGCGTCTGTCGCAGCTCGCCGTCAAGTTCGTACGTGCGCGCGCTCAGCCGCTCCTGCTCGTCGGCCAGTTCTTGCACCGCTTTGGCTTCGCGCGACTCTGCTGCGTCCATCTCGCGCAACAAGTTTTCCAGCCGCGCCGCTTCGATATCCAAGTGCTGCGCTTTGCTCGCCAGCGCCACGCGCAGCAACCCGCGCATCTGCTCGCGAATTTCCGCGTAGCGCCGCGCTTTCGAGGCTTGCCGCTTGAGCGACGCCACCTGCTTCTCCACTTCCACCAGAATGTCGTTCACACGCGAAAGATTGATCTTCGAAGCTTCCAGCTTTGCTTCCGCCAGCCGCCGCTTCGTTTTGTACATCGTGATCCCGGCAGCCTCTTCGATAATCGCGCGTCGGTCCATGGGCTTCGAGTTCAGCACCTGCCCGATGCGGCCCTGTTCGATGATCGCGTAGCTATCCGGGCCCAGGCCGATGCCCATGAAAATTTCCTGCACGTCGCGCAAACGTGCTACGCGACCGTTGATCAAGTATTCGCTCTGTCCCGAACGGTACAGCCGCCGTCCAACCACAACCTCGCCAGGCCGCAGATGAATCGAAGGTTTCGCCTCCCCGCGCCTTCGCCCGCCTTTCCGCTTTGCGGACGTCTCCTCACCGGCATCCTCGCTCCCGCTCGCCTCAAACTCGCCAACCGGTTCTTCCGTGGCAATCGCCGCAGCCGTATCGCCTTCGCTCGAAGCCGCCGGCGCGTCTTGCTGACCGTCAATTACCTTCGCCACCGCCTCCGATAGCTCCGGATCGACCAGCGTCAGCGCCACTTCCGCCATTCCCAGGGGTGGTCTCTTCGCCGTGCCGTTGAAGATGCAGTCAGACATTCTCTCCGCGCGCAGCATTTTGTGGCTCTGCTCGCCCAGCACCCATGTGACGGCATCCACCACGTTCGACTTGCCGCACCCGTTCGGGCCCACGATGCACGTGATCCCGCTCCCGCTGAACGTGATGGGAGTTTTCTCGCAGAAAGACTTAAAGCCGAATAGCTCGACTTTACGAAGTTTTAGCACCAGCCCCTCGCTTGGTCAGATCTCCACGCGTTTCTAACGCAGGAGATGCTTCGGTCTCGACTTATGTGGAGGTATTCCGGGACACAAACGTTCGGAGGGACTATGATCGATGGCCCTTCCGCCTGGCGCTTCCGGATCGGCGGTTACGGGATCAAAAACTAACATGGCTCTCGAAGCGTGTAAAGCGCCGTTTTCGCTTCTGGTGACGCTTTTTGCCACTCCCGTGCGCGAGACATCCATCTCATCCGCATCATCAATCCGAGTATTGCCCACTATCGCGCAGTGCAGCCGCTTGCGGCAGGCTTCCGCGACCTCGGTATAACGCGTGCATTGCTTCTCATTGTGCGGGTCTGCTTCGCTCCTTGGCTGCAAACCAGAAGTACCTTCGGGTGGTTGACTTAGCACGCAGCCGCAGCCTAGCATGACGCGTACTGAGGGAGATTGTTGAGCGTAAATTCCCACCCAACTCTGCGCCGGGTTTTGTGTAGCGCAGTCCTTTTGGCGCTGATCCTCGCCTGCTCTTTGCTCGGGCTGCATCCCCCACACGGGAAGCCCGTCAGTGCGCCGCCGAACCAGTTTTCCGCCCTGCGCGCCCTCGATGCGCTTCATCGCATCCTGCCCGACGATACTCCCCACCCTGTCGGCAGCGCGGCAAACGACGCGGTGCGCGTCCGCATCCTCGCCGAGCTCACTCGCCTGGGCTACCAGCCCATCGTGCGTACCTCATTCGAATGCAGCGCTTTCGGCCAGTGCGCCACAGTAAACAATATTCTTGCCCGCCTCGATGGCATGGAGCCGGGCAGCGCCGCTATGATCTCGGCGCACTACGATTCCGTTCCATCCGGGCCCGGCGACTCGGACGATGGCGTCGGAGTCGCATCCGTCCTGGAAATTGCGCGCGCTCTCAAATCCATGCCTGCGCCGCGCCACTCGATCATTTTTCTGATCGACGATGGAGAAGAGGCTGGCCTGCTCGGCGCTCGTGCCTTCGTGAATTCCGACCCGTGGGCCAAGCAGGTCCGCGCCGATGTGAACCTTGATGATCGCGGCGCCTCTGGCGCGACCCTCATGTTTGAAACCGGTACCGCCAACGATTGGGCACTCGACCTGTACGCCACCCACTCCGCGCGGCACCTCACCAGCTCGATCTTCTACACCGTTTACAGACTGCTTCCCAATGACACGGATTTCACCGTTTTCAAGGACGCCGGCTATCAGGGAATGAATTTCGCCTTCATCGGCCGCGTAGGCCTTTATCACACGCCTCTCGACAACTCCGCCAACGTCAGCGTCGCAAGCCTGCAGGACCAAGGATCGTCCGGTCTCGCCGCGATCGTTGCCCTGGCAAACGCGAATTTTCCGTCCGGTCCCGATGCGGACGCCGTTTATTTTGATCTCTTCGGCCGCAATATCGTGCGCTGGCCCGGCCCTTGGACTCTCGCTCTGGCAATCTTCGGCGTGTTACTACTCGCCGGCGAAATCACCTGGCTGATTCACAAGCAGCAGATGTCGCTCAACCAGTTCGTCTGGGGAACGATTTCCTGGATTGCGATATTCATTGTCACCGGAGTGGTCGGACTGGCCCTGCGCCTGATTCTGGCGCTTGCCGGAGCTACGCCCGTTGAATTCGTCGCTCATCCACTGCCTATGGAGATCGGCTTTGCGTTGCTAGGCATTGCCATCACCATCGCGTGGGGCTCGCTCGCCGCCCGTGCGGCGGGCTTTTGGGGCCTCTGGAGTGGCGCCTGGTGTTGGAGCGCGCTGGCCTCGCTGGTCCTTGCGATTGAAATTCCGGGCGTGAGCTATATCGCGCTGGCGCCCGCGATCGTTGCGGTTCTAGCCGGGCTGCCCGCCGTCTTCGACCGGAGCGAATACGACTGGACGCGCGACGTTACCCTTCTTCTGCCACTGGCTGTTTCCGCCGTCGTGCAGCTGCCGCTCATTTTGCTGCTCTATCGCGCCATGGGAAATGAATCGCTGGTGAGCATCGCTCTCGCCACCGTTCTGCTGGTCACACCGCTATTTCCGCTGTGCGCCGGAGTGCGTCGGGTTCGAGGGATCGAAGGATTTGCCCTACGCTGGTCGCCGTTGGTTGCCGTCGCGCTTGCCACTTTCACCGCGACGGTTGTCCCGGCGTATTCCGCCAAATCTCCCGAGCGCGTCAATTTCGATTACGCGCTGGACGCTGATTCCGGCATGGCACGCTGGATCGTCTATCCCGATTCCGGCCGCTTGCAGCCGCCCATTCAGCTGGCCGCGAATTTTCAGCGGCCCGCCCACGGCGCGTTTCCGTGGGACGCTCACGCCGGCTTCGTTGCTGACGCACCCCATCTCGACCTCGCCGCACCAACCTTCACTATCCTCGATTCCTCAATCGATGGCAGTCGGCGCAACTACACCGCCCTGCTTCGCTCCGAGCGCGGTGCGCCCGGAGCCGCTGTGTTGTTTCCGCCCGGTGCTGGCGTCGACGACGTTCGCATCCAGGGACAGCCCGTCGCGCCGGAAAATCCGCGCGCTGGCCAGCTTCTAAATCGCTGGACTGCCTACTTTTGCCGCGGTATTCCCGCGGCGGGTATGAATATCACATTTACCTTACCCATCGGAAAAATGGTCGAAATCCAAGCCGTCGATCGCTCCTACGGATTGCCGTCCGTTGGTGCTTTTCTCGCCAACGCGCGCCCGCTTACCGCCACCCCTTCGCAGGATGGTGATCTCACGGTTGTTTCCCGCCGCGTTCAACTATTCCCGTAGCAATCGCTCCGCGCCTCAGCC
>JASHWB010000173.1 GCA_030044295.1 Candidatus Acidiferrales bacterium | reverse complement strand
TCCAGTTCGCGCACGTTTCCCGGCCATTCGTAATCCATCAGCAGCTTCATCGCGGAATTGGTGAATTGCCGCGCCGGCTTGCTGTTCTCGCGGCAAAAGCGCTCGATGAATCGCTCCACGAGCAACGGAATGTCCTCTTTGCGATCGCGCAAGGGCGGCAGATTGATGGCGATCACGTTGAGCCGGTGATACAGATCTTCGCGGAAGCGGCCTTCGCGGACCAGCTTGCGCAGGTCTTCATTCGATGCGGCCAGGATGCGCACATCTACTTTGATCGTGTCGGTGGCGCCCAAGCGCATGAATTCGCGCTCCTGAATCACGCGGAGGAGCTTGGCCTGCGTCTCCGGGCTGACAGTCGAAATTTCGTCAAAAAAAATAGTGCCCTGATCGGCGACCTCGAAGAGGCCTTTTTTCGATGCGATGGCGCTTGTAAACGCGCCCTTGACGTGCCCGAAGAGCTGCGACTCCAGCAGGTCCGACGGGATCGATCCCGTATTGACGGGTATGAAAGCCCTGTCCGCGCGCGGCGACGCGGCATGAATCGCCTTGGCAATCAGTTCCTTGCCCGTGCCGCTTTCGCCGGAAATCAGAACGGTGGATCGCGACGGCGCGACCTGCGTCACCAGATCGAGCAGGGCAAGCATCTTGTCGCTTTTCCCGATGATGTTCGGGAAGTTATAACGCTGCTTCAGCGCGCGCTTCAGGTGGACGTTTTCTTCGCGCAGCCTGCGGCCTTCGATCGCCAGCGAAATTTGCGCCACTAGCTCGTCGTTGGACCACGGCTTGGTGATGTAGTCCTGAGCGCCGCTTTTGAACGCCGCGCGCGCCATGTCGATCGAGCCGAATGCGGTAATCAAAATCACCGCAAGGTTCGGGTCGCGCCGATGAATCTCGCGCAGCATTTCCAGTCCATTGCGGTCGGGAAGGCTCACATCGAGCAACGTCAAATCGTAGGGTTTGTCTTCCAACTTGCGCAGGCCGGCTTCGCCAGTATCCGCAACGGTTACGTCGAAGCCTTCGGATTTCAGCAGTGCCTCGAGCCCCTCGCGAATTTCTTGTTCGTCATCAACGACGAGGATCGAACCTTTAGGCATGAACTGCTTTCCTGGCTACCGGGAATTCCAGCCGGAAGGATGTGCCCTTGCCGGGCGTGGAGCGGACGTCCACTTTGCCCGCATGTTCTTTGATGATGCCATAGCTCACCGAGAGGCCCAAGCCCGTGCCTCTTCCAGTGGCCTTGGTGGTGAAGAACGGATCGAAGATGCGGTGCAGGTTTTCGGCGGGAATGCCCGCGCCGGTATCTGTCACTTCAATTTCCACCGAGCCGTTGAAGGCCGCGGTACGGACTTCCAGCATTCCCCCGCCCGGCATCGCGTCGCGCGCGTTCATGAAAAGGTTCAGGAACACCTGCTGCAGGCGCGTACTCGATCCCAGAATGGGCGGCAATGGCTCCCCGTATTTTTTCGCCACAGTGATGTGCGCGGTTTTGAACGGATGCTGAACCAGCGTCAGCGTTTCTTCAACGATTGCGTTCAAATCCAGTTCTGCGGCCTGCGCCCCGCCGGTGCGCGAAAAATTCAGCAGATTGTTGACAATCTCGCTGGCTCGGAAGGTCTGCTTCACGATTCGCTCGATCGTCTTTTGCCGCGGATCGTCGGCCGGAATCTGCTTCGCCAGCATTTGGATGTAATTCGAAATCACGGCCAGCGGCGTATTCACTTCGTGGGCGACGCCGGCTGCCAGCAGGCCGAGCGAAGTGAGCTTTTCGGTCTGCACCAACTGGTCCTCCAGCCGGGCACGCTGCGTGACGTCGTCAAGCAGCACGAGCCGGCCGAGGCGTGCGCCGTCCTTATCTAGTAGCGGCGCAATTGACGCATTCACTACGATGTGGCGCCCGCCGCGAGTGTGCACGTGATGCTTGTAAATTCCGGAGACGTGATCGCCCGTTGCGTGCGCGGCGATTTCGCGCGCCAGATCCGCAGGAAGCGCCTCCTCTAATTCGCGCCCCAGCGCTTCGCCCTTGGGCACGTCCAGCAACGCCTCAAGCTGTGTGTTCCATGATTCGACGAGGCCATCGAGGCCGGTGGTCGCCACGCCGATCCGCAGCGATTCCACGATGTTCTCGCTAAAGTCCTTTAGCCGCTCTACCTGCACTGCCTTTTGCTCGAGCGACTGATAGAGTCTGGCGTTTTCGATGGCGATCGCCACGTAGCCGGCAATGGTCGAAAGAAGTTCTAGGTCCTCGCTCGAAAGGTAGTCGCCATCCACGGTTTTTCCGAGGCCAAGCACCGCCACCGTGCGCCCGCGGAAGCGGCAGGGAATGAAATAGTTCAGATCGAGCTGCTGGAGCGTGCGCTGAGCGCTTTCAGTCTCGTTTTCCGGTACCCGCCCCAATTCGAAAAACAGGCAGCCGCGCTCAAGCCCAGAACGGCCGCTCGCGCTCAGGAATCCGAGGTCCAGGTCGCCATCGGACTGAATGCCCATTGAGCGCGCCAGCGAGAATTCTCCGAGTTCCGCTGGGTCCTCCAGGAATACCGCCAGGCGGTCTACCAACAGCGTTTGCGAAATCCGCTCGAGCACCGAGCCGAGCATCGGTTCGATGCGCACCTCGTTCGTCAAGGCACGGCCGAACTCAATCAGCGTCCGCCGGTAGTCCAGCCGGTCGCGATAAAAGAAGTGGTCGAGCCGGGCCTGCACCCAGTCGCGCAGCGGCTGAAACAGAAATGCCGCCGCTACGATGGCGATCACAGCGCTTGCCGGTCCCGTGGAGCCGCTGGTGTGAAATAATTCGCCGATCAAAGCGATGGCCGCGAAATAGACGGCCACCACTCCGGCCGTCGCAAACGTGTAGGCCAAGCCGCGCTTGAAGATGATGTCCACGTCCATCAAGCGATACCGGATGATGGCGTATCCGAAGCACAGCGGAATCAAAATTAGCGAGAAGACCGAAAGCTCGGTCCACTGCGGCAGTGTATCGACGAACAATCCCGGCAGGGCGTAGAGCGCCAGGAACGGCACAATGCCCGCGAACGTCCCGCCCGTCACCCACTTGAGTTGCTGGCGCAGGATCCCGCTTGGTGCGCGGAGGTAGCTCGCAAAAAATATGCCCGCTGCCAGCAGAAAATAGGCGCCCACATAAGCCGTCTCGATTTTGTCCAGGATGATTCGGGAGGTCATCGACGGCATGAAATTCAGAAGGCCTCTGGCGACCAATAGGTGCAGGGCGAGCAGCGCAGAGGGAAGGCTGTAAGCAGCCGCGAGTTTCGACCAGAGAGCACCGCGGCGCTCCGGAAAAACCAGAGCGAAGTGCACCAGCAGTGCTGGCTGCAAAAACAGCGCTACCACGTTGCTCCAGTAAACAATCCAGTCAAACGAATTCAGTTTGCCGGTGTAATGGAAGCTGTAGAGCAGGAACGACACCAGGCAAAAAATGTAGAAATGAATGGCGCGCGGCGCGTTCCAGCGGCGAACGAAGATAAAAAGTCCAATGAAGAGGTACAGCAGCGCCGTTACGCGCAGGTAGTTGTTTAGTTGCGAGGAGTTCTTGAGCGGCGCCGTGATAACCGGCACGTTGAACGTTTCGCCGCCGCGCCGGATTTGATACGGAACTGCGGTCCAAACCCCAGCGCGCCAAAGTACGCGGGTGACGTCCGTTGAACGGTGAATACGGACGCCCCGAACGCTTACGACGCGATCACCTTTCTCGATCCCGGCCAATTCCGCCGGCGAGCCCGGCGTTACGCTACGAGCTTCAACGCCTGTGGCGGAGGCGACCCACGTGACACCGTCATCTGGAATGGCCACGCGCGAACGCTGCTGGAAATTGAGCGCAGCGAATACGACCGCCGCCAGCGTCAACAGTGCAAGCGTCGCTGCACCAAACCGAATTCCCAGCTGGCCCTTCATCTACACCACCCTACCCTCAAGCGTGCCAGCACGTTCACTTCCAAGGACCATAGCCGCCCGTTCAGACAACTCCATATCCATATGGAACTTACGCCAAAGACACGAATTCCCAAATCAGCGTATCCCATTTTGCGGAACCCATATTCCCAATTCCGGTAGGGCCTGGATTCAGAATTGGAAGCTTAATCCCCCTCGGATGTATCGGTAAGATGGCACGAGGACCACGTAGCCATCGCGCGTAGCGACTTGCACGTATCCCTGCGCCAGCAGATTTCCAATGTCGGCCTGAACTTCCATGTGGCAGGGGAACGAGATTGGGAGGGGCTGCCGAATCTCCATGCTCAGATACGGATCGACGTGGTACAGCGACTCGCCGTATCCATCCTGGACTGAAACCGCAGGACCATTCAGCCATTTGTAACTGGTGCTCAGCTTCGTATTCAGATACGGAATCTTAGTGGAAACCCGACCAGCTACGCTCTGCCGGTAACGCGTGACCAGGCTATCACGCAAAGAAGCATTCGAATCTCCTCCATCAACTGGCGAAAGTGCCCCGCCATACGCATATACGAGAGTGGTCGAAAGATTGTCGGAAATCTTTTCGCGATAAGCGATTCGCGCGCCTGTGGAACTAGAAGAGCCACCGTCGTACGCGAATGCTTGAGAAAAATAATCCTGAAGAAAGTCTGGGCTGCCCCGGTCGCCCTGGCCGATCACCGCGGTCTGATTCGAAGAATCATGGAAGACCGCTGCCGTAATTTGCGCGAGTGAGCCG
>JASHWB010000172.1 GCA_030044295.1 Candidatus Acidiferrales bacterium | reverse complement strand
TCCAGAGGAACGGCCAACACGTTCTGCGCGGTATGCAGGGGAATCGAAACCGTCGCATACATTCCCGGGACGATCTGATAGGAGGGGTTGTTCACCTGGACTTCGGTGTGCATGGTGCGCGTGGAAAGATCGATCTGATCCGAGGTGCGCGCGATTCTGCCCGTGAATGCGCGGTTCAAGCTGGAAACTTGCACCTGCACGTTTTCTCCCAGGCGCACGTCGGGAACGGCGCGCTCTGGCACGGGAATCACTAGCCGCAGCACATCGTTCTGCGCCAGATGGCACAAGGCCGAATTGCCGATATTCGAAGAAGTCCCGGCTGGCAGCAGCGCTCCGGTGTAGGCGTACATTTGCGTGACCACGCCGTTGAAGGGCGCCGTCATGTGCGCGTAGCCGTAGAGCGTCTGATCTTTGGCTAACGCCGCGTTGGCGGCTAGCAACGCTTGCTGCGCGGCAGATACGGCAGCGTTAGCCTCCAGGTCTTTGCCCTGCGCCACGTCGATTTCTTCTTGGGAAATTAACTCCGGACGCGTTTTTTGGACCGCGGCGAGTCGCTGGTAGGTGACGTGCGCAACCTTGAACGCAGAGTTGGCACGATCGAGATCCTCTTGCGCCTCGGCCACGGCGGCCTGGTCGCGCTGGACCTGCTGCTTGAGCTCGGGAATTTCCAGAAGGGCCATTAACTGGCCTTTCTGGACGTGCGTTCCGTAATCGACGTAGAGGGTCTTGATGTAGCCGGACACTTTCGCGTACACGTCGATGTCCTGATAAGGCTGAAATTCCGAGGCAATCTGCAGTGTGTTCGAGAAATTCTGCCGAGTGACGGCCACTACGGCCGCGTCCGGCGCAGCGGATGCGGCGACGACTTTCGGCTTGCTGAGGCCGCCGCAACCGGCGAGTGCCACGATTCCAAGAACTGCCGTCCCGGCACAACCGGCTCGCACTGCTCTGTTATTGATACGTCGCATGAACGACCTCACATTCAGCCTCCTGAGAAAACGATGGGAACCGACAGTGTGCGATTGCTTATTCGCCATCATTGGCGCCGAAACTCGTTTCTTGAATCGCCCGGCGCAGCTTGTCGATGGAAAAATCGGTCGAACGCCGCAGCGCGAGCAACTGGCTTCTGCGCTGGCGAACCCTTTGCGCCGCCTGCGCAACTCTGCTCGCGATCTCCAAAGGGACGGTCTGCACGCCGTGTAGATCTCCATGAACAAGGTCACCCGGCTTGACGGTCAGTCCGCCGATTGCGACTTCCGTGCCGAAATCGAAAAGATGCGCGTAGGCGTGGGATACGGAGACATTGCCCGCGAACATCTGAAATTCCGTGTGCCCGATATCGACCAAATCACGTACGGCGCCATTCGTTACCACCGCTACGCATCCGAGGCTCAGCAGAATGTTCGCGTGCACTTCCCCGATGAACGCGCCCAGGCCCGGCGGGTCATCCACGTCCTGTATGACCACCACGCGCGGCGCGGGAATCGTGAGGACGTTCTGCCACCAGTCGGCGCGATCGTAGTAGTCGAAGCGCGTGTGCCGCTCCATGGGAGGGTTCGAGGTGCGGATTCGCGCCGTGGCGGCGTAGCCGATCACCGGAGCCTGCGCCGGAAACATGCAGCGGATTCGCGAATCCGCGAAGCCGGTATTCGGCAGCCGCACATCGAAAGTCTCGATGGCGCTCGACACCACGCAGGTGCTCCAGCTTCGAAACTGCTCCAGTTGCGCAGCTGATAGCCGGTCCGTACTCATACGGTCTCCGTTTTCACCAATCATCAAATTGCGCAGCCCTGCACTTCAGGGGGCCCTTTGAACGCTTGGTCTTTCTAGTTTTTCGTGAAAAGACAGACTACGAGTGGAGGGATTCCGGCGGCGACCGGTGCTGCATCGCCACGGTCACGCCGATAGACTCGGCGAGTGGAGGTTCTGCGTCCATTCGCGGACGAAAGCTTGGCCGTGGCTGTTGTACCGTCACGCGCGCCACCGTTCGCAATGGTTGCGCCCGCAAATTAATCGCCGGCGGAGATACGTTCATTTTCGTCGCCAGCGACGATTCATGTTCCGGGTTAGTTCGGCGGTGATACTGGCCGTCTTTCGCCCGCGCGGCAAGTCCAGCCAGCGCGATCAGAAGCAGAAGGATCGCTAGACGATTGCAAATCAGCCACCGCTGGCGGCGCGACGCAAACAGATCACACTGTGGGAACGACTCGCCGTATTTACGTTGAAATTTCATTTCGATCGTACGTGGCTGTCAGGGCCGATTCCTGGACCCAGAAATCATAATGTCAGTGAGATTCCGAATTCAAGCGCGGAGATGCCAGACCGTGCCGTGAGCGAACCCTGCGTTTGGGCCCCGAAGAATTGACAGTTTGCCGGCTGACCGGGACGCGGTGCGTCCCTCCAGGAATTCCAAGTCCGATGGTCGGGGCGTGGAGATTTGAACTCCAGACCTCCTGCGCCCAAGGCAACTGCAAAAAATCTATCTCGTTGGTTCGTCTAGCTTTGTTCTGCGTTATGGTACCCGGTTTTGGACCTAATTTGTCAGCATTTGGACCCAAATGGACCCAAGTTTTTTCTCGCAACTAGGCAGACGGCACGCAGGCGCGATCCGGAGCTGGTAAGTACCAGTCGGGAGGCCTTCGCTTGCGTCTTAATACGGGTCCCAGCTGTAACGAACGTCAGCCGCATCCGCCGCTTGCGGTAGCTGACAACTCGGCCGGCAGAGGCTTACCGTCTTTGTAGTACTGCAAGATGCGCAGAGTCTTGGAGGCGTTTGTTTTGATCGCTGGGTCGCGGATTTCGTCGCGCATTCGCGTAACGTATCGGATGGCGGTGTCCAAAGTGATCAACGGTTGAAAAGAAGTGTCTTCAACTCTCCAGGTAAGTGGGCCGTCGGATTCCTTCACTGTACCGTCTTTTGCGATTTCCCAGAGCTTGCTGGACAGTAGCAAACTGAATCCGAATTTGTCATCGCCGAAGCACGCGCTGGCGCTGGAGCCATCGAGAGGCTGTCTCATCGAAGGATAATTCGAAAGACGCATGGACAAATCAAGCTCACCCAGTGAATTCGTGGAGACCTCTGCCTCGGCTGAATCTCCGTTGGCATCGACGCCGGTTCCCACGATGTCAACGATGTTGGCGTGATCCCACTGCGGTTTAGGGGTTTCGGCAAAGAATTTCTCGACTTCATCCCACTGAGCCGGAGTCAAACGACTTTCCAAAGCGATGAATTGTTTGGCAACTTCTGTCGGAGATTCCTGAACTATCCCGGCTGGCCGCGTTGCTGGAAGTGTTCGCGACAGTAGACTTTTGAGGATCGCAATAGTTCTGTCTGCGTTGTATTTGATGAGTGGGTCGCTCGATCTGTCACGGGCCTCGGTGACCCAACGAAGCGCGGCGTCTACACTTATGGCCGGGGGCGCAAGAAGTGACATTCTCCAGCGAAGAGCTCCGGTTTCCTGTTTGTCGCCGGATCGACTACTCTTCACGAACTTTTCCGTGAGAACAAGAGTTTCGTACGTCCGCCGCTCAACTGGCTCACCAGCGGCAGAGTTTTCCCCGTGTGGGCCTCGCGCTCTTGTAAAATTAAGGAAGGAATCGATCGAACCGCACTCAAAGTAATCCACCTCAACTTGATAATCCACCGTGCCTCGATAACCGATGTCCTTTCTGGCGTCCTCGACTTGGTAGCTCCTTAGAACAGAAATGGGCCCGGGGGGGATCCAGGGTCCAATGTTAGTTAGGAGATCCTGCAGCTCGTCCCAGTGTTGGGGGGCCAGCCACCTGCCTTCCGTTTCCAGCTTGTAGAATTGCTGAACGACTTCCTTAGGCGTTGTTTCCAGTGCTGTCGGCGCCTGCGCCCTTACCGTGCTCACAGCGAGGCCTATGGCACTGATCAGGATGAGTAACCTGTGCATTGCTTTTGGGCTGCTTCTTTCTGCCAAAACGTAAGCGATCCGCATCCGATCCAGATACACTCGAAGATGCTTTACCGGGGATCAATTCCATGC
>JASHWB010000171.1 GCA_030044295.1 Candidatus Acidiferrales bacterium | reverse complement strand
TGGATCACGCGGTCGCGGTCGCGTGCGTAATCTGTTCTGTAAGGATGGGGATTTTCGGGGTAGCGCCGCCCGCGCGAACAGCGCACATCCATGGCATATGGTGCCAGCGGCATAGCCGCCATTCTATATGTAGGAACGTGCCCTCGGCTACGCGCCCGTTGCGCCTTGCGAGCTTACGATAAGCAAACGTTCACTGGTGCTTGTGGTTTCGGGAGGATTCTGATGGAGGCGGGAAGCTTTAGGCTCGCGAGCAACGTGTCTTTTGCCGCGTTGCTTTAGCCCGGAATGTCTAGGACTTCGACGCTGCCGGCAACAGCGCCAGCGCCTCGTCGGCCTGGTCGGCGACCGGCGTATCCGGGTAGTCCGTCTTGATCTGCCCGTACAGCTTCGCCGCTTGCGACGGATCCTTCGTGCGGTAGCAATTCGCCAGCGCCAGCATCACCTCTGGTTTCGGCACCAGCAGTGATGTCTGGGCCAGCAGCTGCTGATACGTTTGTATCGCCTGATCAGTTTTTCCGCTGCGCGCGTCCAGACCCGCCAGCTCGAACTTCGCAATGGACGCCACTTCCACATCCTTGCTGGCAGCGACGCTATTCAGCCATTTCTCCGCCGCGGCATCGTTCTTCAGCTTCTCGTCGCTCAGCGCAGCATAATAGGCCGCCAACTGCCCCGCGCGCGTCCTTCCGTAATCCTTGGCAGTTTTGGAGAACGCCTTCTCCGCGTCGGTGAATTTCTTGTTCTCGTCCGTGTACGTCAACTCTCCCGGAGCCTGCGCTGGTCCCACCGGCGTCTGAAAAATTTCCATCGCGCTGTTGAAGCTCGATTCCGCGTGCTCCGCTTGTCTTGCGGTGTACGTTCGCCAGCCGTACACGCACGCAGCGGCCGCGATCGCCACCACCACCAGCACAATCGTAGACGTCTGATGCGATAGCAGCGCTTCGGCGCCGTGCGCCAGCGTGTCGCGCACTTCGTCTTTTTTCAATTCTCTGCGGGAAATATGCTGTGCCAAACGGCCACCTCAACGGGGAACCACCTGAATTTTATCACATCCTCGCGCGTCCCGTATTTCCAGGCTGCCCCTGCCCCGCGCTGGTTCGCCGGCGAATCCACGGGAGTGACCCAGTGCTTCCGCACCGCGCACACCACGGCCCTTGGCGCGTCTCCTGGAACGAGCGAAGCGGGAAACTAGAGGTCGAGCCCCCGGCCGGAGCTCGGGACCAACGTACCGCGCGCTACACCTTGGTGACGTTTTCGGCCTGAAAGCCCTTAGGGCCCTGCTTTACCTCGAACTCCACCAGCTGGCCCTCGTTCAGCGACTTGTATCCATCCATTTGAATCGCCGAGAAATGGACGAACACGTCCTCTCCCGACTGTCGCTGAATGAAGCCGTAACCCTTCGATGCATTGAACCACTTCACCACACCCTGTTCTCGAGCCAACGTAGCGACTCCTCTTTACATTGATCTCCCGATTCGGCCCTGCTCCGCCGGCTCCGTTGCCGCGAACTCCACACGCGAGGAATTCGTTGGCTCCGGCTCGCCTGGCCGCTTCGGCGGCGGGATTCTGGCACAATCCGGATGCAGTGTCCAGCGGAGCATACAAAAATTCGCATGCCCGCGAACGCTCTTCTTCAGCGCTTTATTTCCTTTGTGATTGATTGTCGAGGAGTGTTATCGCGCTTGCGCCCGTGAATTCCCGTTGTCCGACGTCCGCCGTGGCAGGTTTTTCGCCATCACCAAGTCGGTGCCGCCGCCAGGCGCCCGCTGAATCGTGAATTCGTCCGTGAAGGCCCGCATTAGGAACAGTCCGCGCCCCGACGTCCTTAGCAGATTCTCTTCCGCCAGCGGATCGGGAATCTCCGAAACCTCGAACCCGCCGCCCTGATCCATGATGTGGATGATCAGTTTTTCCGGCTCGAACTCGATCACCAAAGTGATCTTTTTCTGCGGGTCTTGGCAATTGCCGTAGGTGAATGCGTTGATCGCGCCCTCGCGCACCGCCATCGCCAGCTTGTGGATGTCGTCTTCGCCAAAGCCTGCCGCTTCCGCGACCCGCTTCGCGATTCCTTCCGCCAGGTCCACGCTTTCAATCAGCGTGTCCAGCGTGACCTCAAGCCGTTGCGTTGCCATTGTCATTGAACTGGAGCGGCCCACCGCCGATCGGGCCCGTGTGGCCACATATCCGTATCACAGCGCGTCGAGGCCGTCAATGCGGCTGGATGCGTAGGCAAAAGGCTGTAGCATCGCAAACCTTCAGGCGCGGTGATCAACCGAACCTCACGCTCCAAACCCTTCACCTCTGTCACCGTACGATTTTGATCGCTGCGCGATGCGCCGCGGCTCGCAGCCCCTGATCCAAGGTGGCAACTGGCAGCCCGGCATTGAGCGCCTCAAGCAAATACACCGCGTCATACGCCGAAACGCCGTAGTCCTGCGCCAGTCTCACTGCTCCGCGTGTTGAAACCAACTCAGTACTGCATTCGAGCGCCTGTATCAGATTGTCGATGTATCCGAGGCATATATCTACGTCAGCAGATGAAAGCACTCGGCGCCGCTGCGCAACGGCTAGTCCGTTCGCCACCTCTATATGCCACAGCGCCGGTACTACACCACGGTCCCCGCCGATCAACATTTGCCGTACCCGGTCCGCGTACGATGGCATGGGATCGTCAACAAACCACGCCAAGGTGACCGACGCATCCAGGACGAATCTTTTCACATCCGGCCTTCTTCGATCATGCGTTTCACTGTGAGGCCTCTGCGCGGTCGCGCACGTTTGCGCACCTCTTCAATTCCCTTAAAGACCTCGCGCAGGTCTTGCTCCGGCCGCGCCGGCACGATCAGGGCGGTCAATTTACCCCGCCGGGTGATCCCGATGCGCTCGCCTTCCGCGGCTCTTCCTACGAGCTCCGAAAGCTTCTGTTTGGCCTCAAAGAGCCCGATTTTTCGCATACGCGCCTCCACCTAGATTATAACCTAGATGGTATGTTTCCTACCTCTCCTTATGTCCAATACGTCCGGTCCAGCGTCCGGTACTGAATCGCCTCGCTCAAATGCTTTGGTTCAATCGACGCTGCGCCTTCTAGATCCGCGATCGTCCGCGCCACCTTCAGAATGCGGTCGTGCGCTCGCGCCGAGAGCCCCAGCCTCTGGATCGCGGCCTCCAGCAGCTTTTCGCCCTCCGCGGAAATCGCGCAATACTGCCGGATCAATCGCGGAGGCATCTGCGCGTTCGCAAAAATTCTCCTCTCGCTGCGATACCGTGCCATCTGCACGTCTCGCGCTTGCACCACGCGCGCGCGAACTTTCGCCGATTCCTCGCTCGCTCTGTTGCCGCGCAGTTCCTTGTATTTCACCGC
>JASHWB010000170.1 GCA_030044295.1 Candidatus Acidiferrales bacterium | reverse complement strand
ACTTCCTTCAGTTGCTCATCGAAACTCCGAGTCGAAACTCGGAATGCGCCACCACCGTGTTCCGGACTTCGACTGTTGAGTTTCCAATTCCAGTTTCCTGGTGGTCTTACCGCGAGGGTCACACCCGTTCCCATCCCGAACACGGAAGTTAAGCCTCGCTGGGCCGATGATACTGCGCTGGAAACGGCGCGGGAACGTAGGTCGCCGCCAGGATTAAATTTCAAGGCCGCATTCGCTAAAAGCGTCTGCGGCCTTTTTCGTTTTACACCGTGAACGGATCTTCGAGCTGGTGGAAAATAGAACGGCGACCATGCGCGAAGCACGCTTACATCAGTTTCTGGCGACGGTTTACAAGATTTGGATGATGAGGTATATCGACGTGCCGGAGGACGTTTCGTCCGCGCTGATGAAGGAGACGGCCAAGGCGCGCAGAGCAAACGAGCGCACGCGCGCGAACAGAAGTGGCAGGCAGCAAGATGAAGCCCACGGCAGAGGGCGGCTAGCGGCGAAGAACAAAGCGAGTAAACCGCGCGCGGGAGCACGGGGACGCAGTGGTGCGCTTGAGCACAGCAAGCGGGCTGCGCGGAAGAATGCAGGGAACGATGGCGCGAAGCCGAAATACATTCCAGTGACTGCGATCGTGAATGGGCGGAGCGCGCGCGTGACGCTCGTGCCGGCGGGCGGCGGACGTTTTCGCGTGCAGATCAATACCGCGCTGCGGAAGGCGGCGCGAGTGGACGTTGGTGATGTGGTCGGCGTCGGGCTGCGCCTCGATCTCGAATCGCGCGAATTGCCGGTACCGCCAGATTTACGGAACGGACTCAAAGCGATTCCGAAAGCGCGAAGGGCGTTTGACGCGCTCGCGCCCGGTCATCGGCGTCATTTCATCGAGTGGTTCGACTCCGCGAAATCTCCTGCCGCGCGTCAAAGGCGTCTAGAACGCGCCATCGATGTCCTGCTTGAGCGCGCACTGCTGAAGCCGTAAACGCCCCAATATTTCCCGGACCGTGTGAAACCGTAGCCTCGCATGGGGTCTTTTTTCTAGGGCTCATCCTCTATAGCGTTTTCTCCTGCGGATATAGAAATTGCAGTTACTTTTTTTCTCGGCCGCTTTGGGCAGCTCAGACAAGCTGCTGAATCAGCGCCAGATGGACCTTTTACCGCGGGCTTGGCACGCGCTTTGCATCTACAGTCGCGCCCCCCACTTTATGAACGAGGAGGCCCACGATTATGGGCATCAAAACAGCGCGTTTCATGAAAGTGGCAACGCTATCCGTGGCCGGCACAGCCGTGCTTTGGCTTGGCGTGTCTGCGCATGCACAATCCACGACTTCTTCTCAAGCCAGCGCATCGGCTCAGCTTCAGGCAAGCGATTCGACTCGCGCGGATGTTGCGCAATTCCGTGAGTTCTTAGGTTCGCACCCAGAAATAGCCAAGCAGCTGCGGACCGATCCCTCGCTAATCGACACCAAGGGCTTCGTGAAGCATCATTCCGATCTGAAAAAATTCCTCCACGACAATCCGGCCGTTCGCGACGAGGCAAAGCAGGATGCAAATGCGTTCATGCAGCGGGTCGATCAATTCGACCGCGATCGCAACGTGGCCGATCAGGGCCGGGGATTTGGACAACTTCGTCAATTCCTGGATTCCCATCCTGAAATAGCCGGGCAAGTTCGCAAGGATCCTTCGTTGCTCGACAATCGAAACTTCGTGAAAAACCATCCTTCGCTGCAAACGTTCCTTCAGGACCATCCCGGAATTCACGACGAAGTAGCCCAGAATCCGGACGCATTCATGCATCGCGTAAACGATTTCGACGCCTATTCGCGCGACCGTGACGTCAGAGACAGAAACCTGACGGATTTCCATCAGTTCGCGAATAGTCATCGTGAAATCGCCGACCAACTCCGGAAAAATCCCTCGTTGATCAACAGCCGGGATTTCGTCAATGGCTATCCCGATCTCCGAAACTTCCTTCAGGAACATCCTGAAGTGAACGCGGAAATGCGCCAGAATCCGGACGCGTTCTTGCAGCAGGAAGGCCGGACTAACGGCGACGCGAACGGACGCAATTTCGACGGCGGCGGAAACGCCGAGCAATTCCACCGTTTCTTGGCCGATCACCCGGAAATTGCGGAGCAAATTCGCCGGGACAACTCGCTGGCCGTCAACGAGCGATTCATTGGAAACCATCCTGCGTTGAAGAATTTCTACCAAGCGAATCCGGACGTTCGAGACCGCATGCGTCAGGATCCGGGCGCGTTCATGCAGCAGGAGAATAGCTTCGCTCGAGTCGATGGCCGAAACGACTTTGATCATGGTCATCTGGCCAGCTTCCATGATTTCCTCGGCGGCCATTCGGACATTGCTCAGGATATGTCCCGTAATCCGGAGTTGGTCAAAAATCCCGATTACGTGCAGAACCATCCCGATCTAAACAACTACCTCAATTCCAACCCTGGAGTGCGTGACGACCTGATGCGCAATCCGCAGAGTTTCGTTAAAGGGACGCAACAGGTGGGAACCGCCACCGGGACCAATGGAATCAGCACGACCGGGACTGCCTCGGTAAGTGGTTCGGCCGGAGCCGGAACGTCGGGAACAACTAACTCGCCGGCGCCCAAACCGAAGCAGTAAGGCACGAGTGATCCGCCGAACGGGGGGCTGCATGGCCTCCCGTTCGCTTGTCTTTGCTGGATGTGGGATTTAGGAAGGAGACATCATGAGCGCCAAAATGTCGTCATTCATTCTCGTGCTCATACTCGTTTCTGCGATTCCCGTAAGTGCAAACGGCAAAAAAAAGGGCGAGCAGCGGGCTATGCTTGAAAAAATGGACGCGGTCCCATGCGGCGCGAGTCAAAAAGGTTTGTCGGGCTTGGGTAGTCTTTGGGCATCGGTTGGTCTAACTCACATGAGCTCCACCGAAAAGCTGTGCCCGCAATACCAGATTCGGACCGACCAGATGGAATATGAAATTCGGCCGACCGACCTCAAGCACGCGGCCATCTTACCGATTGGCCACGAAGCGGTGATCAGAATCAAGAAGAACCACATGATGCTCAGAGTTGCGGATAGCGGTGACCACAAGATGCGAAGCTACCAGGTGGTTGCCATCAACCCGAATCCCGCGAATGCGGACAACACGCAGAATAAGTCTTCAGACGACGACTATTAGCGCAAGTCGCTATCCTGAGTCGTCGGTGTCCCGACAGCGGGCCGCTCAGCGTGCTTCTTTGTCAGACGTTCTTGACTCGCCTATCTCCCCTGTAGACAATCGGCCCATCTAAACGGAGGTTCCACCATGTATCTAAAAGCTTGTTTGGCAGTTTGTGTGTGTGTAGTTGTCTTCGCGGCGCCGTCTCTCGCAGCGACAGCGAGTCAGGCTTCTCCCCATCCGAACGCTGCTTCCGAGACGGAGGTTATGGCGTGCCGCGTTCTGGAAGCGCATGCCAGCACGAGTCCTGCTGCTCTGGTGGTGATTTTTCATCAACAGGAAAAGAAGGATCAGCCGCGGCTCTCCGCGCTGGTGAAGGCAAATTCCGGGTCCGACGCCGCAATTCAGGTGAGCAGCGGGGCATGGATCAAGACGACGGTTTTTAGGCTGCGAACGTGCTTCGGGCGCGGAATGTTGATCTTGCCTTTGGGAGAAGCAGAACTGAAGGACGGAGCGACGTTCCGAATTCGGTTTTCAAAGCCAGTTCCAAAATAAGCATCAAAATTCCTGGCAATATGCCGAGGAGGTCCGCACATGCGATCTCGTGCTGCAACTCTTGCGCTATTCTTTGCTGCTCTGCCGACCGCGGTCCGGGCTCAAGCCGGTGGAAGCGCAGCCGATGTGCAGGCGATTCGAGGGATCGAAACGCAGTGGCAAAGCGCGTGGAACCATCACGACATTGCGGCAATGATTCGGCTTGGCTCTCCAGACGCGGATTGGGTGAATTTGGCAGGTCAGTGGTTCGCTGGGGAGCAGGCGTTCGCGAAAAGCCTGGAATCGCTCCACTCCGGAAAGGTGAAGGAAAGCGTGTGGCACACCGACGAGGTGCGCGTGCGATTTCTCTCGCCTTCGATCGCGGTCGTCCACGTCTACTTCAGCACGACCGGGGAGCGCAATCCGGATGGTTCGCCGAGGCCCCCGCGGCGCGGCATTTTCACACGCGTGGAACAAAAGCAGGGCGGCCGATGGGTGATCATCGCGTCGCAGGCGACGAGCATCACCCCGCCGGAAACCGCGGTCACGCCCGACGGTTCACGGGGAACGAACACGCGGGTTGGGGAGTGACTGCAGAACTCCGAATCAATGGTCTTCCACGCTTGGGCCGGAACTCTGCGGGCGGTAATTCGAGTAGCTTTCCTCTTCCTGGCCATTATGGGCGAAGAGAAATAGGATCTTGGCGCGAGAGTGCATAGCGAAGTGCTGACGCAACCAGACTCCATTGGCGACAGGCGTTTTTTCGAGCTCAAAGCGCGTGCCGGGCTCGACACGCGCAAGAAATCCTTCGATGGTGACAGGCTGGATAACGTGCGCTTCGACCTTCACCCATTGAAAAGTCTGCTCGTCGATCCAGAGCTCGCCTTCCATGCCCGTAAGAACTTCGGCATCGCGGTTCGGAGGATTGTACTCGGGGCGAATCTTCGCCTTGAGGACAAACACTTTGTAGGGCCCAAACTTTTCCTCGCCAGTTAACTTAAAATTGAAGGCGACCGCCAGCTGATTCATTAAGAGATGATCGCGATTGCGGTCGCGTTCGTAGATGCTGATCCGTTTGGCGCGTTCCGTGGCCGTTTCATTGCGCCGAGCTGCGCTGGCAAGCTGCATCTTGCGTTGCGCCGCTGCGTCCGCTTCAGGAGAGAGAGGTTTGCTATCCACGGCGGTCAAGCGCTCATACGGCGAGCCGAGAATCATCGTGACGTGGTACGTGCGGGTGTGGCCGCCAGGGAAGTAGTCGGTTTCGTCGAAGTCGTAATTCGGGAAGGCGTCCCAATCCTTGTCATTGGCCTGAACGGAGCGTGCAATGATGGTCCGCGCGTCGGGCGGCTTTTTGGAGTGCCAGCCGAAGGTCAACAATAGAAGTGCGGCACAGGCAATCAAGTGTCCTCCTCGCTTTCGCCCGCGACCGCCTTTGCGAGCAGGGTTTTACCAGTTCCCGGGGGGCCGACGAGCAGAACGCCCTTTGGAGTGCGTCCGCCCAGCCTTTGGTATTTCGCGGGATGGCTTAGGAAATCCACGACCTCGCGAAGCTCCATTTTCGCTTCCTCGGCGCCGGCGACATCGGAGTATTTGTCCGATACGCGATCGGTTCCATCATGCATTCTTGCCAGAGTCCGGCCGAAACTCATCGGGCCGCCACGACGCTTCTGCAAGTGCCACATGAATACGCCGATCAGAACGAAAATAAGCAGCATCGGGCCCCAGAAGATCAGGAGGTCCAGCCACTGCGACGATGCGGGCATGTTTCCCGAATAACCTATACGTTTTGCCTGCAAGTTCTGGACGAGCGGAGCAATGTCGAGCCCCGGCACTCTGGTGGCTTGGATCTTGTTGGCTTGCTGCTGGGCATTCGTTTTTTTTTTGCCGCCTGCTTGCCCTTGGCCGGAGCGGCGGGCTTCAGTATACCGACGATCTGCCGTTCGCCGATGTTTACCTGAGAGAGTTTGCCGGAATTTACCTCGGAGAGAAAGTCACTGTAGGAGACCTGTTTTGCCTGGGGAGGCGCGTACATGGATCGAATCAGCCACACCGTCAATCCGATCCAGATCAGATATATGAAGGCCGACTTCCAAAAGCGGCTGTTGGGATTGGAGCTTGGATTGGGGTTCGGGCTATCGGGCATGAGGAAGATCCCCTTTTTCCTGCCCACCCGGGGGCATTCGCGGTATCGGCGAGCGCCAGATCAGCTGCCATAACAGTCATTTGATGAGGTTTTTGGCGCTTTCGGTTCGGCACGGCGTCCACGTGGGGTATTAGCCTGCTCCGCTAGGCGCTTCCTTCGGCGATGAAGTTTAATAATGCTGTCCGATCGAGGAAGGCCGGAGGGAACTTGGGGTCGCGGGTGAATACGGCGCGGAGGAAGCCAATGCCAAGCTACTAAATGGCGGCGTTTTGGTTCGCCGGCGATAGACGGATGATCAGCCTCTGCAGGCGTGCCGAGTCCTGCTCGCGCAGTTCGACAAATTCAACTCCCATGCCCTTCGCCGAAACGTTGCGAATTACCGCACGGGCGCGAATCTCGCCCTCAGGCACGGAAAGCAGAACTGTAATCGCGGCGCCGATGGCGGAGGGGTGTTCGGTAGTGACGAACAGGCCCCCCAGGTTCAAATCGAGCACGCGCGAGACTTCCTGGCGACCGCCATCCTGCCATGCTACCCAGACTCCTTTGGGCGTCGAGATGCGGGAGTAGCGGCGGTCTGTTTTTCGCGGAAGGTCAGGCATGGAGTCGTGGTTTTTTCGAGACTAATTGTAGTGGATTCTTGGTCTAGTGAACGGCACTCGATGGCAGCGTTTTCGTAACGGCATTGTGCCAGCGACTGGGCTCGGCTGGAACCTATCATTGCACGCTCGGTTGCCGTGATGGTTATTAGCCGTGGCTCCAGCCCGAAACCCCGATTCGTGCTTCTCCGATTGCCGGCACGCGGCGATTTCGGCTGCGTGCGGACGTTAGCGGCAGCCGTACGTTTGAAGCTCTTGGATTTGCTGGTCGGCGCCAGGCACGTTTGCGGCGAGTGCTGCACGCAACAGTACTTTAGCCTGCTGGCAATTCCTGTGGACGGCGCCTTGCCCACGCAGATACAAGCCACCCAGCACGAGTTCGGCTTGCGTGTTGCCTTTGCCGATGGCCGACCAGAGCATTTCAGCGGCAACGGCACTGTCTTGCGAATCGGGGCTCCGCAGGTACTGGAGCGCTTGCTTCAGATCTCCACTGCCATTATTCGCTGCTGCGCTTGCCGGGGGCGCCGTTTGTGCGCCGGCCGAAGCAGCAGAGCTTGTTTGCTGGTGCGAATCGAGCGCAGGAGGCCTGGCGGCAGCAGAGATTCCATTGTGCGTTGATACCTGGCCCGAATTGTAAGCACCCGTGACTGCGCCGGGAGAATTGACATTCAACTGCGGCGGAGCCGTTGGAGGCACGACGCCTGGGGCGGCAACGTTCGGATTCGCTGCCGTCGACGCTGCGTGTGATTGCGGCACGGCGGGCGCGGCGAGAGGCTGCGAACGGTTAACACCAGATGGTGGCGGAGCGTTACCCGCCGGATTTGGAACGACCGGGGCCTGCGAAGACTGAGGCGAAGACAGCGAACCGCCAGCTCCACGAGCTGACACAGCCGGTGTGGCGGCGTTCGTGGTCGGTGAACCAGCCGACCTTGTCGCTGCTTGCGGGGTTACGCCGCCAATTTTTCGGCCCAGATTAATCAGCATGCCTCCTAGCTCGCGCTTGCCTGCTAGATAGTACCCGCCGCCCGCGACTGCGACACAGAGTGCGAGAATGACCGCGGCGACGAGAATGTTTCGGCCGGTGCGCGGTGGCTCGGGAGGTAGCTCCCATTCGGATACGAAGATCGGGCCATGAGACCTGAATCCGGCATCGGGGCGCCTGGCGAACGGATTTAGCGGAGGCGGCGGATTCGGTAACGGCAGCTCGGCTTGACCAACGGGCTGGCGCTGTGGCGTCTGCCCCTCGCTCGCTGCGGCATTTGCCGCCTGAGCCGTCGCTCCCGAAACTCCCGCTGAAACAGGCGCGGCAGGGTCCGCAGCCTCTGGTGCCGCCTGCGCGACCGACGGATATTCTTCGTTCCCAGGAGCCGAGTCGAGGTATTTGTGCTGCCATTCGCCGAATAACGCCGAGCTTTCAGCAGGCACGCGCAAAGACAAGCCTCCGCGCTTACGAGACGAGTCAAGCCAAACAATCTGGCCGAAAAGGGCGATTTCAGGAAATCCTGGCACCGAAAGCCGGAATGGCAGGGACTCGTTGGGTTCGAGCGGATCGGCGGCCTGAAAGCCAAACCCCTCGCTCGAAGCGTCGAGAGCGACAGCTCCATTCCCTGTCTGGAAATGTAAGTAAATGATTTCGTTACTCGCGACTTTGGTCCGCGCAGATTTCCGGCGCGTTTCAATATTCACGGTGTTAAGCAAGCCCAGCCTCCCGCGCGGAGCACTGTGGATTTCGGCCTTTGCCACTGAGCCGCCAGCTCCACGCAATCAATGCAGGACCCATTCCAGGCTGGGGAACGCTCACTTTCAGGGTAATCCAATGCGCAACGCGCCGCAATCGCACGATTTCCCAGCCCAGTTGGCTTAGATGCCCTGGGAGCGGCTAACGTTTGTCGCCGCAGTGAGGCGGTCGAGTTGTTCCGCTATTAGCAGGTCGCCACCAATTCGGCAGCCCGATTTAGTGTAACGTAGAAATTTCGGGGGCAGCCCCGCAAGCGAGGATGAAGGTCCTGAGTCGCAAGAACGCGGAGCAAGAAATGCATCGGCGCAGGATTGGAATCCAGCCCGAAACGGCGGAGCGCAACGAGTTCGCGCGCACGCTGAAACTTTCCCAATAGGAATGTGATGGCGTCTTCGACCCCCATGGACTCGGCGATGCTGGGCTCCAACGCCGAGCGCTGGCTCGTGGCTGCCGCGGTAATGGCCAGCGCCATGATGGAGCTCATCGATACGGCGGCGGTGAACGTCAGCTTGCCTTATATCGGGGGAAGTCTGGCGGCAACGGCGAGCGAAGCGACGTGGGTGCTGACCTCTTATCTGATCGCCAACGCGATCGTGCTTCCCCTGGCCGGATGGCTGGCGAACTATTTCGGGCGCAAGCGGCTGCTGATGGGAGCAGTGACGGGATTCACGGCAGCGAGCGTTTTGTGCGGCCTCGCACCCACGCTGCCGTTACTAATCATATTTCGCGTGATTCAAGGCGCGGCGGGAGGTTCGCTGCAGCCCGCGACGCGCGCGATTCTATTGGAAACGTTTCCACGCGAGGAGCGCGGTCATGCGATGGCGATCTTCGGAGTGGGCATCGTGGTCGCACCCATTCTTGCGCCGGTGCTCGGCGGCTGGCTAAC
>JASHWB010000169.1 GCA_030044295.1 Candidatus Acidiferrales bacterium | reverse complement strand
ATTGGGCCGAGACGGAAATCCCGCCTGAAGAAGTCAGGGATCTAGATAAGTGGCTCCTCGCCGCAATGGGCGCACGCATCAGTCCCGGGAGAATTTATAACGATCTCGTTCGGACTATGAAGGCACGTCTAGCCGTCGCGAATGACAAAGACGTCCAGACAAAAAAACACGTCCAGATAGACATCATGACGGTAGCGCGAGGCATAGCCGAGTCCGTCCGGCCCCTACTTGAATCGCAAACGTTCCCGGACTCGTTTGCTGAACCCGGCGCGACGCTACAGCCGCTAGATCTCAGACGAGGCGGAAAACTGGAGTTGGAATGTCATCCCATGATGGGCCAGACGTCCCTGCTGATTCGAAACGGCTCCCAAACCCTATTCGACAGTCAACTGCGCAGAAGCGTAGCGCAAGTGATAATCAAAGCAGTTCTCCTTGGAAGGCGCAAATTCAGCTACCCGGTTGAGGATTCGGTCGCCTCCGCTGCGCTGAAGGAATTCAACGCTTGGTTCTCGAAAGTCCTTGAGAAAATTGCAACCGGATGCGGATTGTCGGCCGTCGGCACGAGCTACGAAGAAAGAGTGAATGCGGCGGTATTGGAGGTGCTTGGCCTCGATCCGAATATTGCCCAGCCGGAGTTCTTCGGGAGCGCCACGCTCAGATGACGGCCCTACGGCGGGTGGCCCGCGTTTTCCGTTCCCGACTCGGTGCGAGCGCCTCGCGCGGCATGATACCATCCGGGCACGTCACGCGAGAGTATATTTTGTGGGTGCCCCATGCTCGGTTTGTGAGCGCGGGTCTTCGATCATGGACGGCTGGCACACCCTCAGCCGCATCCCGTTTCGCGAATGTAATCGCCTCTCTGTAATTTCCCACGCGTTACTAAATCGGAGCGACTTGCCGCCATTACGCACAACACGTCGCCGACGACTCCCGCCTAAATCGGCAGGTTCCGTTTACCCTGAGAAAGCCGAAGGGCACGCCTTGCAGTTTAGGCGTGCGCTCTGGACTCCCGCCGGCCGCGTAAATTTTTCCTATTGAATTTAGTTTACCAGTATGCTAACCTGGATCGTTTTTCTTGCCTGCTCTCAAGCAGCCGGGAGCGAGCAAGAACACCTTGGAAGCGGTGACGGCGGCATACGCGATGCGTGTGCCCCTCGCGGGCCAAAAGGAGGCAACACGGTGAACGTAGGCGCAAAAGTCCGCTCTTGCACCGCCTCGCCTTCGTTGCCCTTCCGGCTCGCAGCTTCGAAATGTTCGCCCTTTCTTCGCATTCCGCGCACGCTGAAGGGCGGAACAGCCAATCAACCTTTGACACGCGTAAGTCACAGAAAAACCAGCCACATCCAAATGCAAGGGCGGAACGTCCCGGTGCATCTTCTTTTCCAACTTCCAGCCTCCAGAATCCAGCCCCTGGAATGCTTCCCGGTGCATTTTCTTCTCCAGGTACCTACGGTGGCGACCGGCCACGAAAGCGTACGCCAACCCGTTCATCCCGAGCCAAGCCGAATGGCCACTCACCACTCGCCAACTACTACTCACCAGTTACCGGCCGTTACCTGGGCCCCCGAAACGTTCGGGGTGGTTACCCGAGACACCGAACGAGTAGAAACACGCGCAAGCCAGAAGAATGAAGAGCGTTCGCATAGCTGCAAGCTGGCTGGGGCCGGGGAAACTTCACATCCAGAGTACGCGGACACGTGCCGAGGAGGCACCCGGGTGGAAGCTGTATTTTTGCGACTGGCGATGCCAGCGCGCGTGCTAAGGACGAAACCGGAATGGAGACGGCGCAGAAGCCGAATTTCACGGGGCCTCTGCGCCGCTCCTCCGCCTGGGTTGCCTACCGGCATGATCCTCGGGCAATTAGGGACGCGAGGGGATCACGCCGGGTTGGAACAGATCGGACAAATCGACCGCATTGGCGGCATCGCCAAGATACGGAGACGAGCCACCGGTCGCGCGCACGTGGAAAATTTCCTGCATGGTGCGCAGATCCGAAGAGTGGGTGTAATTGTCAGAGCTGGCGTACGGAAGCCCATTCTCGTTCTCGTGCGCCAGCGGAGAAATGATGATCTCGGGAATCGTAGTGGCAAAGTTGTCGGGGGTCTCGCCCGCCACGCCGTCCGACTCCGATTCATCCCACCAGAGAATGATCACGCCGCCATCCTGATACGCTCTGGAAGCCATGATCATCGGAACCAGGCGGCTCAGCGTGTTGTCTCCGGCCTTGATTGCGGAGACGTCGCCGGTGAGGCCCGCAAATCCGGCGCTCAGCGAGCTGTGCTGCTCGTTGTACTGGTCCGGCGTGATCCAGTTGTAATCGGCCGTTTGGTCGTTCGCCAGATCGAAAGCCAACTGCTGCAACGGCGCGTAATGCAGGCGTTCGGGATTCGCGGTGGTCGTGTCTCCGTTGCCGTTCGTGTCGGTGAAGAACACCATCGGGTTGTGTTTGCACGCATAGTTGTACTGGGTCGAGTCATTGTAAGCGTTCAGAAAAGAGTTCAGGAAAGCGCCCGGATCGAACACGCCCGAAAGGCTGCTGAGCGGAACGGTCCATTGCGATGGCTTCAGCGGCAGGTTGATGAGCTTGCCGTTGGCGTCGGTCTGCAGATCGGTGTCTTCCTGGTAAGACTTCCAGGAAATTCCTGCCCGCTGCAACAGCCCGCTCAAATGCTGCGTCGTGCTTTGCGCGTTAGGCGGGTTGTCCGCGTAAGGATCGTCGTCATCGAGAATCCCGAAATTCGTGCCGGCTTCCGCCCACAGATAATTGGGCTCGGAGGGATGGATATCCGGATTGTCGCCGCTCGCGGTGGCGAGGACGTTGTGATACGCGGTTGCGTACGCTACTTGTTTGCTGATGTTCACCAGCTGGCCGTTGACGTACACGTTGGCGTTGCCGTTGACCAGGCTGTTGATGAACGGCGCATCCGGATTTTGGGCGATCGGCTGAATTCCACCCGAAACCGTTTCCGGCTGAGTCCAGTTGTGATTCTCCATCGCGATCACGAAAACGTGCTTCACGGACCAAGGATCGGGATCGAAACCACCTTGGCCTTGGGCGCTTGCCTTCCGGGTGCCGAATACGGCTGTTACCATCAACACCCCAACAACAACCGCAAGGCCAAACAGACTAAGCAGACGTGCATGGCGCGACTTGGACACTGAGTTTTCCTCCGACACGCGAATTTGCGGCGCGAGATGGAACGCTTCTAGGCTTCTTACGCGTAACCCGGATGACCATCCGCCGCTCGGAAGGAAATAGCAGCGCCATCTTGCGCAGTGATGACAGGCACGTGAACTGAGGAAGACGCCTGAGGAAAACGGACGACAACTCTCGCTTAGTGCTCGGATTCGGGGAGGGCGCCCACGGTTTCGTCGGGGACATCACCCTGACGGCCTTTGACGCGATCGTAGACGCTGTACTGACAGGTGGAACCGATGGCCAGATTGTAATAGGTGGGCACGCCGAGGGCGGTGCGCAGCTCATCGTCAAATTGACGCAGATTGCCGAGCAGGGCTACGCGCACGGGTACTTTTTTGCCGTCATGCGTGAGCAGGAACTTCTGATAGCCGGCGTCCCAAAGATGTGTGAATTGGCCCTGGAACATGACCGACGGGATGACGGTCATCTGGAACTTGCCGTTGGGCATCTTGCGCAGCTCGGCACCGCAATTGTATTTCTCGATGCGGACCACGCCACCGGAACTGCGGACCAGGAAGCCCTTCGATGAGAGGGACTCGATCTGGGGCTGCTCGAAGAGCTTGTTCACATACCACATAGCAGATCAGGATAGGGGGCGCGGCCAGGCACTGTAAAGAGGAATCTGGAGCGTGGTTCGCGGCGCCTCCGCAGGTCATCTAACGAGCTTGTCAGCAAGTTGGGGAGACGCGCGAATGGGTCCGTCGGGCGGCGTGGACGCCAATCCATTGGCCGCCGAAATCTGCTAAAATCAGCCGGATTAGCGGGATGCGGGGCGCCGCATGTGGAAGCTGGCGGCAGCCGAACACACCGTAAGGGCGGAAGCGGATCGGGCAGGAAAGGCAATCTAGGCGCGTGACACCTACAGGAAAGCCATCGATGACGCCCACGGCAGCTACCGCACCCAAACCGAGCGCGGCGGGGCAAAGCATCCTCGAAAGCATCGGCAATACGCCGCTGGTGCAGTTGCGCCGGATTCCCGCGGGGCTTCCGAACGTCACGATCTGCGCCAAGGCGGAGTGGATGAACCCGGGCGGGTCGGTAAAGGACCGCGCGGCGTACTCCATGATCCGCGATGGCGAAAAGCAGGGCAAGCTCAGGCCGGGCAAGGTGATCCTGGACGCGACCAGCGGAAATACCGGGATCGCGTACGCGATGATTGGCGCTGCGCTGGGCTACCGGGTAAAGTTGTGCTTGCCGACGAGCGCATCGCCCGAGCGGAAACAGATTTTGAAGGCGTATGGAGTAGAAATCGTCTATACGCCTGGAGATGAAGGGACGGATGGAGCGATCCGACGCGTGCGCGAAATTTATCAGGCCGAGCCGGAGAAGTATTTTTATCCCGATCAGTATGGGAATCCGGCGAACCCCTCGGCGCATTATATGACTACGGCGCCGGAGATCTTTCAGCAGACGCACGGGCAGATCACGCATTTTGTGGCTGGTCTAGGGACGTCCGGGACGTTCGTGGGCACCACGCGGCGGCTCAAGGAACTGAATCCGAAGATTAAGTGCATCAGCTTTCAGCCGGATTCGCCGTTTCACGGACTGGAGGGTCTGAAGCACATGGAGACGGCCATCGTCCCGCCAATCTACGACAAGGGCCTGGCGGACGAGGACCTGGCCATCCACACGGAAGACGCGCAGGAGATGTCGCGGCGGCTGGCGCGCGAGGAAGGGCTGCTGGTCGGCGTGAGCGCAGGAGCAGCCATGAAAGCCTGCATGCAAATCGCGCAGCGTGTGCCGGATGGCGAGCGAGCGCTGATCGTATGCATTTTCCCGGATGCGGGGGAAAAGTATTTGAGCGAGCGGTTCTGGAGCGAAGAGGAATGAGCGCGCCCTTGAGAATGGGAGAAGAGATCGCGCGGCGCGTCCGCGCGCACGGAGTGGAAACGTACCCGCACGAATGTTGCGGCGCGATGCTGGGGCGCGACGGAGAGGGCGAGCGCGAAGTGGTGGACTTGCTGCCGCTGGCTAACCGTCGAGACGATTCGCCGCGGAACCGTTTTGAGGTTACGCCCGATGACGTGCGGTTGGCGGAGAAAACGGCGCGCGAGAAGCGACTGGAACTGATCGGATGGTATCATTCGCACCCAGACGCGCCAGCGCGTCCGAGCGACTACGACCGCAACCATGCGTGGCCATGGTACAGCTACGTGATCGTGAGCATCCAAAAGGGCGAGCCGAAGGATATGACGTCGTGGCGGTTGCATGACGATCGCGAAGCGTACGATGCCGAGGCGATTGAAACGGTGAAGGAACGGGCCGGCGTCTAAGTACGTGCGGAGCGTCGAAAACGGGTCCGATTTCATCTGATGTAGCAGCCGAATTTCGTTAAGTCAGGGAAAACGAGGAGGCCGGATGGCGGTCAAGGTAATTATTCCCACGCCGCTGCGGGCATACGCGGGGAAACAGGAAAGCGTGGAGGTGCAGGCGGGGACGGTGGGCGAAGCGCTTTCGGGACTGACGAGCAAGTTCGGAGATTTGAAGAAGCATCTTTATACGGAGGAAGGCAAGCTGCGGAGCTTCGTGAACGTGTACGTGAACGACGAAGATATCCGCTACCTGCAGAAGGATCAGACGCAGGTGCGCGAGGGTGACACGATCAGCATCGTGCCGTCGATCGCGGGCGGCGTCCCGGCAAATTGAGAATTTAGACGGAGAGCTGCAATGGCTACGAAGACTGGAATTCCAGCGGCGGCGCCAGCGAAAGCGGCGTCGCTTTCAAACGAGGAAGTGCTGCGTTACAGCCGGCACCTGATCATGCCCGAAGTGGGCATGGAGGGTCAGCTCAAGCTGAAGCAGGCGAAGGTGCTGTGCATCGGCGCCGGAGGCCTGGGCGCGCCGCTCGGTTTGTATCTGGCGGCCGCGGGCGTGGGCCGCATCGGACTGGTGGATTTCGACGCAGTGGATTTCACCAACCTGCAGCGGCAGGTTCTTTTTGGAACGAGCGACGTGGGCCAGCCGAAGATCAGCGCGGCGGCAGACCGGCTGCGCAATCTGAATCCAGAAATTCAGATCGACACGTTCGAGACGCACCTCACCAGTGAAAACGCGCTCGATATTTTGAAGGACTACGACATCGTCGTAGACGGCACGGATAATTTTCCGACGCGCTATCTGGTGAACGACGCGTGCGTGCTCCTGGGCAAGCCGAACGTCTACGGCTCGATTTTCCGCTTTGAAGGGCAGATAACGATCTTCGGATATCCGGACGGGCCGTGCTACCGATGCCTCTATCCGGAGCCGCCTCCGCCGGGATTGGTGCCATCGTGCGCCGAGGGCGGGGTGCTGGGCGTGCTGCCGGGAATCGTGGGCACGATTCAGGCGTGCGAAACGCTGAAGCTGATTATCGGAAAGGGCCAGCCGTTGATCGGGCGGCTGCTGCTGTTTGACGCGCTGGCAATGAAGTTCCGCGAGTTAAAGCTGCGGAAGAACCCGGAATGCCCGGTGTGCGGCGAGCATCGCACCATCACGAAACTAATCGACTACGCCGAATTTTGCGGCGTTCGCGGCGAGGAGGCTCCAAGCACCGTGACCAACATTCCTGAAATTACCCCTCGCGACCTGAAGACGCGGCTCGATCGCGGAGACGATCTGTTCATTCTCGACGTACGCGAGCCCCATGAATATCAGATCTGCAATTTGAATGGGCACTTGATTCCGCTCGGCGAACTTTCGCGGCGCGTCCATGAGCTGGATAGTTCGCGCGAGATCGTGGCGCACTGCCGCAGCGGAAAGCGCTCCGCCGAAGCGGTGGATTTTCTGCGCAAAGCCGGCTTCCGCAAAATTTGGAATCTGAAGGGCGGAATTCTGGCGTGGTCGGATGACGTGGATCCGAAGGTGCCGAAATACTGACGGCTTGCGCCTGGACTGCCAGCGGCGAGCGCGCGCTTGCCGCTGGTGCACGGTTGCTCGCCTGCCGGGCGTAAAGCCCGGCGCTACATTAGAACCTTAACCGGACGGCGCGTAGGGCGTAGCAAGCAGCGCCCGGACCTCCGCGATGATGAGCGAGTAACGCGCCAACAACGAAAACTTGAAACGCATTGGAGGAATACATGGCGGCAACGCGCATCGAAATTCGCAGCGACGGCTCGATCAAGGTGGAAGGCGACTTCGAGCTGGTCGATCAGAATGGAAACGCGTTCGGGCTGAACGGACGCACCAGGATCGCCCTGTGCCGCTGCGGACATTCGGAGAATAAGCCGTTTTGCGATGGCGCGCACAGAAAGTGCGGGTTCCAGAGCACCATTGTCGCGTTCGAAATGCCGCCTGTCCAGACCGCTCCGACAGCGCCACCGAAGGCCTAATCACCTAGGTAGCACGCGAATCGCTCTGTAACATTTCTACACTCTGCTCTCACCGCCCGATGGGAGTGAGCATTCGCCAGCTGCTCTTTCTGATCCTACTCAACTGAAAACGAGCGACTTACCGAACGCGCCGATGTGTATTCATTCGGCACCGGAGTTGCTTCTGGAATACGGGGCAGGTGTCATTTCTGGGGGCTAAGTGAGTTCTTCGGGCCGTGTACGACATTTTCCATATCGAATCGTCATAGCCGTATCGCTCGCAATTCTTGGTTACGCAGCACTGCTGTGGGTGCTGCGTCATTCGTCCTATTCAGCCGATCCGCTACTAGGCACATATCTGGACATGGCCGGGAGCCTGATCGCGTTCACGTTTGCAGCGAACGCGATGGTCAGGTTCCGCGGCACGCACGATCGCATTTCGCTGATTCTTGCATTTGGCTTCGTACTGGCGGGATTGATCGAAGCCGCGATTGGCATGGCGTCTTACCACGACATGCCGTTGACGGCAGTGCACGCGAACGACATCTCGCTGGGATGGTTCGCGGGGCGAACGCTGCTCGGGGTGGTGCTGCTGGTCGCCCTGGTCGTCGAAAAGCGGATACCCATTTCGCGGGAACCGGGCAAAGAGATCGCCTGGGCGACGATGATCGTCGGCGTGGTGGCGTATCTGACGAGTGCGTTCTATTTCATGCTGCCGCGCGTCCCAAGAATCCAGCCGCACGCGTGGATTCCGCGACCCTGGGACTTACTGCCGGCGGCGATTTACGTGGCGGCGACGATCGGTTACGGGCGCCGTCTGCGGAAAGCGAACACGTGGCTGGACCGATCACTTTTCGCGGCAGCGGGTATGAACGTGATTTGCCATGTCACCGTCAGCCAGTCGCAACACATGCTGGATGCGTGCTACACGCTCGGCCATGCAGTGATGGTGTTGAGCTACGTGGTGGTGCTAGGCGGAACGCTGCTGGACAACGCGCAGCTTTTCGATCAGGTCAGCCAGCTGGCCGCGTCGGATTCGCTGACCGGGCTGGCGAACCACCGTCACATGATCGAAGTGCTTGAGAGCGAGATCGAGCGGTCGCGGCGAACGGGGCGCAGCTTCGCCGTGCTGCTTTTCGACCTGGACGGATTGAAGAAAATTAACGACAAGCACGGGCACCTGGTGGGCAGCCGGGCCATCAAGCGCGTCGGCGACGTGCTGAGCGGCACATGCCGGACCATTGATACGCCCGCACGCTACGGAGGAGACGAATTCGCGCTGGTGCTGCCCGAATCGGGCGAGCGGGAAGCGGAACAGGCGGCGATGCGCATCTGCGAGCGCCTGCAGAACGACGGCGAAGAGCCGAAGCTGAGCATCAGCATGGGGCAGGCCGTTTATCCGATGGATGGGGTCACGATCGAGCAACTACTGGGCGCCGCGGACACGGCGCTCTATCAGATGAAGGGCATGGGCCAAAAAAAACTGCGACTTAGGCACGTCGCAGCATGCCTCTAGCCGTTCAAACTTGGGAGGACGCAAATGCCGCTTGGGACGGGGGACCCAAAGACATTCACCTTTGCGCGCCGCGAGGCGCGCATACCGATGGAAGTGGGCGTTCGGATCGCCGGCGCTAGAGTTCCGGAAGAACCCGAGACGACCTTCACAGAAAACGTCAGCTCGCGGGGGGCTCGCGTGTGGAGCACCCAGCGCTGGAAAATCAACGACCACCTGATGATTGCTACGCTGCCGGGATCGTTTCGCGCGGAGGCCCGCGTGGCGTACTGCGAGTCAGTTCGTGGATCGGGCTATGCCGTCGGACTGGAATTCATGAACGCGGTCGGAACGTGGGTAGTGGCCGATTGCCTCGGCAATTAACCTGCCAGCCGAAGCGGACAGGATTCGGCTTCCTGGCAGGCTTACGTGCCAATCGCTACCTTCTCACTGCACGAAGCCGACGTTAGGTTCGGGGCCGGGGCCAGGTCCTTCGGGCAAGGCGCCGAATTGCGCTTCGTAGCGCGAGATATTCTCCTGCAGGGCGCGGAGCAGGCGCTTGGCATGCCGCGGATTCAGAATCACACTTGCCACCAGCTTTCCCTGCGGGACGGTGGGAAACAAATAGATGAAATTCAGCGTGAATTCCTCGGCATTGTGATGGACCACGGCGAGATTGGAATAGTGGCCTAGGAGCTCCTTTTCGTCCGCTTTGATTTGCACTTGCTGCTGTTGTGGCTTCGGCGCATCGGGCATCGCCATCTCCTGAAATCCCTTTCGAAATAGAGCAGCCAATATAACAGACGATGGATGCGGCCCGGATTATTTTTCGGGAAAACCCGATGCTCGCCCTAATTGACCGGGGTGATAGTTAAGCGTAGTTTAGGTGGGAAGTTTAGCGCAGTTAATATGAATTACCCGTGGACGAAAATCCTGAATGGAGCTGCGCGGCCCACCACCGAAGCAGCCGCTGATTCCCCGCACGCGAGCGATCTGGCCGGTCTGCTGACGCACGAGGACGCAGACCGGGCGCGCGACCGGTGGAAAGTAGGCCGCGCGCGGCGGGCGGAGCGCGGATCGCGAGCGATCGGGAAATTCTGGGTCTTGTGGCTGCTGGCCGGTCCGGGCGTGCTCGTTTTTCTAGGCGAGAACGATGCGCCGAGCATGCTCTCCTATTCCGCGACGGGCGCGCGTTTCGGCATTGGATTCTTCCTTCCATTTGTGGTGCTGACGTTCTTGATGGGGTTGGTCGTCCAGGAAATGACCGTGCGGCTGGGCGCTGTGACGCATCGGGGACACGCGGAGCTGATTTTCGACCGCTTCGGAAAATTCTGGGGATTTTTCTCGCTGGGAGACTTGGTGCTGGGAAATTTTCTAACGCTGGTGACGGAGTTCATCGGCATTCGCGCCGGGCTGGGATTTTTTGGCATCCGGCCATCCGTCGCGGTCGGCGTGGGACTGGCTATCGTGTTCGCCGCAATCACCACGGGACGTTACTGGACCTGGGAGCGAATCACGCTGGGGCTTGCGATCTTCAACGGATTGTTCGTGCCTGCGGCGCTGCTGGCGCACCCGAATTGGCACGCAGTGGGGCGCGCGCTGTTCACCTGGACGCCGATGCCGCACGGCAACTCATTCGACATTCTCGTGCT
>JASHWB010000168.1 GCA_030044295.1 Candidatus Acidiferrales bacterium | reverse complement strand
GGCGTCAGCACCACGGCCAGCGCGAAGCTGAAATCCTCGGCTGTTCGCCGCGTCATTCGCAGCAGCAAACCGGCGGAAATCGTTGCGCCGGACCGGGAAAACCCTCGGAAGGGGACGCAGAGCCCCTGAATTGCGCCAATCCACAAGAACTGCGAGGGTCTCATCTCGGGCGTCGAAGCTGTCGCCGGTTCCAGTCGCTTTTCGAGCCATCGAGTGGCAACGCCGGAGACGCGCCCCGCGGGACTCGCCGACGCCGAAGGAGTCTCGCTGCCATTCGGTTCGCCCGCCTGCGCGGAACCATCGAGCCCAGACCGCCTGTTTTCGATCAGCCCAGCAACCAGGATAAATACCCCCGCAACAGCGAGCGCCGCGGCGATGAGGTCAAGCCGATTGAAAAGCTGCTCTACCCACGCGTGCGGCTGGCGGCGCATCAGGATTTTTTCGATGAACTCGATGATCCCGCCGCCCACAATACCGGTCAGGATCGTCGCCGTGATCAGCGCGACAGCAAAATTCTTGAATTCGGCCGCCGAATGAAAGAAAGTCCGCCACCAGCGCCGCCAGAAATAGACGATCACCGCCAGCATCGTCCCGGTGTGCAGCATCACCAGCAGGAGCGTCATTTCCGGCGCCGACGGGTCCATGCCCATCAGCTTTTCGGCTACGATCACGTGCGCCGAGCTGGAAACCGGTAGCAGTTCGGCCAGCCCCTGCACAATGGCAAGGATGATTACATGCAGTAGGGACATTAGCGGTTCGGTCCTGCTTTCGAGGTCATTTCACCGGACGTGATGCGCTTGGCCATGCTGTAGGCGTCGCGGCCACCCGGATAATAATTTTTCCTCACTCCGCTCGTACCATAGCCGTGCTTCTGCCAGAAGGCAATCGCCGGTGCGTTGTCGGTTGCTGTTTCGAGCCCAATCTGTCGGACCCCGGATGCCACGAGCCGCCGTTCCTCTTCCGCAAGCAGCATCGAACCCACTCGATGCCGGCGGTATTCCGTGAGTACGTCCATCGTGACGATGTAGCCCCACGAACTTTTGTGCGCCGTGATGCAGAATCCGATCGTCAGGGGCGCCCCGTTTTCCCTCGACACCTCGGCCACCACGCAATCCGCGCCAGGAAAGCGCAAGTATTGGCGCATCTCCGTTCGCGAATAAGCAATGCGCGGTTCGTAGCACGCTTGATCGATCGCATAAATCCTGTCGAAATCAGCGGGCGCGTAGGGCCGCACCTCGACGGTGAACGGCGCCGGACTGGAATGCGCGGTGGCGGAATGCTGGATCAAGAGAGCTTACACTTCGAGGATCACGGGCAGAATCAACGGGCGCTTCGACGTCTGCTTGTTCAGGTAACGCTTCAGATCCACGCGAATCTTTTCCTTGATCACGCTCCAGTCCATTTTCTCTTCGTCCGTGGACTGTTCGACGGTGCGCAGCACCACTTGTCGTGCCTCGCCGAGAACGGCCTGCCCATCGTCGCTCGGCAAAAAACCGCGCGTCACGATTTCCGGCGAGACTTCGATCCGGCCCGTGTGCTTATCGATGGCGATGATCGGGACCACCACACCGTCCTCCGAAAGATGCTTGCGATCCCGGATCACCACGTCTTCCACCTCTTCGAGCGACCCGGAATCAACCATCACGCGCCCTGCGGGAACAGGCTCGCGCAGAATCGCCCGGCCGTCGGCTGTAAACTCCACCGGGTGCCCGCTTTCCAGGAGGTGAACTTGCCCGGAAACCGCGCCCATCTGCTCCGCGAGCGCCGCTTGCTGAAAGAGCTGCCGGTATTCGCCGTGAATCGGGAAGAAATATTTCGGACGAACCAGCTGCAGCAATATTTTCATCTCTTCCTGGCTGGCGTGGCCGGAGACGTGAATCGGAGCCGAGCGCCCGCCCTCGTAATACACCAGCACGCGGCGGCGGAAAAGATGGTCGATCATCCGGAAGATCGCCTTTTCGTTGCCGGGAATAATGCGCGCGGAAAGAATCAGCGTATCGTTTTCGGCAACGCTCAGCAGCCGGTGATTATCCACGGAGATGCGCGAAAGCGCCGAAAGAGGCTCGGCCTGCGAGCCGCTCACTAGCACCACCAGCTTGCGCGGATCAAACGTCCGCAAATCCTGTGGTCGCACCACGCTGCCATCCGGCACGCGCAGCTTGCCCAGTTCGTGCGCGATCTCGACGTTATCCACCATGCTTCGCCCTACGAAACCCACCTTCCGCCCGAGCGAAAGCGCGATATCGATCACCTGCTGAATCCGGTGAATCGAGCTGGCGAAGCAGGAAACGACGATTTTCTCCGGCGCAGCGCGGAAAAGCTCTTCCAAGCGCACCACCACGGCGCGCTCCGAAGGCGTGAACCCGGGCCGCTCCACGTTTGTGCTGTCGGCAAAAAGAGCCAGCACTCCTTCTTGTCCGTAGCGCGCAAACGCGTGCAGATCGAACGGCTTTCCATCAACGGGCGTCGGATCGATCTTGTAGTCGCCGGTGTGGATCACAACACCCACGGGCGTGCGAATCGCCAGCGCCACGCAATCGATCGTGCTGTGCGTCACGTTGAGATACTCGACGCGGAACGGGCCGATCGTGCTCGTGTCGCCGGGCGTCACTTCGTGCAGATGGGCCGCGTCCAGCAGTGCGTGTTCTTCCAGTTTCTTGCGCACCAGCGCCAGCGTAAACTCCGTCCCGTAAATGGGCACATCCAGGTCACCGAGAATGTAAGGAACTGCGCCGATGTGGTCTTCGTGCGCGTGAGTGAGCACGATGGCCCGTACCATATGCTTGTTCTGTTTCAGATAGGTGATGTCCGGAATAACGATATCGACGCCCAGCAGTTCCTGCTCGGGGAACATCAGGCCCGCGTCGATCACGATGATGTCGTCACCGTAGCGAAGCGCCATCATGTTCATGCCGAATTCGCCAAGTCCGCCCAGCGGAATGGCCCACAGTGAGGATTTGCTCAAGGTTATTTGCCGATCTTCTCTGAACTATACAACAGACGCTTCGAGGCTTTCACGATGCTGGCAGGCCGCGCGATCGCGCGGGCCGGTAATCTCAATCGTATCACAAATGGAATCAGCGCGCCTCCAGCGGGGCGGCACGGCGGTGCGTTTCCTCGAATTTTATGATCATGACACAGGCGGCTACCTGGCAATGTCCTTGGTCGCAAAATCCAGCAAAGCTCGTATAAAATTAGTGCAAATGAAAAGAATCGCCGTTTTGGGTTGTACTGGCTCGATCGGCAGGCAGTGCCTGCAGGTCGTGGACGCTTTGCCTGGACGCTTTGAAGTCGTCTCAATGGCCGCCGGGACGAATACCGCGCTTGTAGCGGAACAGGTGCAGCGGCACCAGCCGAGAGTCGTATCGGTGGGGACGGAGAGGGCGGCCAAGGAATTGCGCTCGGCCCTCGAATCCGGGCGCTCGGCGAATGGGCAACAGTTGCCGGAAATTCTGTTCGGCCCTGAAGGCATCGAGCGAGTCGCCACGCATCCCGAAGCGGATATCGTGCTGTCCGCAGCTGTTGGCGTTGTCGGGCTTCCTGCGACGTACAAGGCCATCCTACTGGGCAAGCATATCGCGCTAGCAAACAAAGAGGTCCTGGTCGCGGCCGGCGAACTAGTGATGGCCGCTGTTGAGCAAAACGGCGTCTCGCTGCTGCCCGTCGATAGCGAGCACAACGCGATTCATCAATGCCTGCGCGGCGGTCAGCGCGGGGAAGTGAAGCGCCTGGTGCTCACTGCTTCCGGCGGACCGTTTCGCAAGACACCCGTTTGGGAGCTCAACAACGTCACCCCGGAGCAGGCTCTTGCGCACCCCAACTGGAAAATGGGCCAGCGCATCACCATCGATTCCGCCACGCTGATGAACAAGGGCTTCGAGGTGATCGAGGCGCGCTGGCTGTTCGGCATGCCGCTCGAGAAAATCCAAGTCGTTATCCATCCGCAATCGACGGTACATTCGATGGTGGAATATGTCGATGGATCGATTCTGGCGCAGCTCGGCCCGACGGATATGCGCATGCCCATCCAGTACGCGCTAACCTATCCCGACCGGCTGGCATCGAATGAATGCGCCCTCGATTGGTCTGCGCTACAAAGGCTCGATTTCGAAGAGGTGCCTGTCGGCAAGTTCCCGTGCCTGGAGCTGGCGCGTGAGGCGCTCCGCCAAGGCGGCCTCTTGCCATGTGCGCTGAATGCGGCGGATGAAGTGGCCATAGCGGCATTTTTAGAACGAAGGCTGGCGTTCCTCGGAATCGCGAAGACGATCGAAGGCGTTCTGCGGCGGATGCCACGGGCGTCGCTGAGCAGCATTGACGATCTGCTGGCTGCGGACGCCGAAGCGCGGCGGCTGGCGACTGAGGAGATCGAGCGGCAATGCTCTGCCGCCAGATTCGCGGGCTGAAACTCAACCCGGGCCTCGAGCGTATTGCATTTATAGAGACGTGCCGTGCAATGGGCGACGTTAGCGGATGGGATTCGTCGTGGCGCGTTTGCCTTTTGAACCGCGGGCTTTTTCTTCTAGAATATTCATAAGACTACAGGAGACATAATCGACTCCATGGCTGTCAACATCCTGCGCGATTTAGCCGCCGGCGCCATCGTCCTGGGAGTTTTGGTCTTTATTCATGAAGCTGGCCACTTCATCGTGGCCAAGTTGTGCCATGTGCGCGTGGACGTGTTTTCCATCGGCTTCGGCACGCGGCTATGGGGCAAGAAGCACGGCGATACGCTTTACCAAATCGCCGCGCTGCCTCTTGGCGGCTACGTCAAGATGGCTGGCGACAATCCCGTGGAAGAGCGCACGGGCGACCCCCATGAGTATCTTTCCCGTCCCCGCTGGCAGCGCTTCCTGGTCGTCACTGCCGGACCGGCGATGAATATCCTGCTAACGTTGGCAATCATTTGGGGGATTTACGCCTTCGCGGGCACCCCGATGGACGCTTATTTACGTCAGCCGGCTGACGTGGCGGCTGTTCCGAAAACGCCCGATCACGCGATGCCCATTCGGCCCGGTGACCAGATTCTCGCCGTCAACGGCAAGAAATCGCCCACCTGGGGCCAGGTGATGGCATGGCTCGAAGTGGCAAAACCTGGGAACTCAGTTCAGGTGACGGTCCTACGTGATGGCGCTCAGCAGTCCTTCTCAGTCGCCATTCCTCAGAAGCAAGATGCATCGCAAGATCTTGATGTTCTCGGCTACCCCCTCATCCCTCCCGTCATCGACCAGGTTGCTCAAGGCTTGCCCGCCGAAAAAGCTGGAATGAAAGCCGGCGACAGAATCGTCTCGATGAACGGCCAACCGATCGTAACCTGGCTTCAGTTAACGGAGAGCGTCACGACAGAAGGGCCGCATCCCATTCACTTTGTGGTTCAGCGAAAGGGCAAGGATGTGCCGCTCGAAATCACCCCGGTGCAAACCATGGATCCGGATGGGCAAGTGATCTGGGCCATCGGCGTCCAACGATCGTTGCAAGAGTTTTATCAGCGTGAAGGAGCGTTGGCCGCCGGTAAGGACGCCGTCGATAAGACGCTGGATTGGATCCGCCAGATGGGCGATGTGGTCGTCGGCCTTGTTCGCGGACAGGTTTCCGTGCGCGAGTTGGCTGGGCCGGTCGGCATCGTGCAGTTGTCCGGGCAAATGGCGCAAGATGGAGTGGTTAGCCTGCTCACCTGGACGGCCTACATCAGCCTGGACCTCGGGATAATTAATCTGCTGCCGATTCCTATCCTGGATGGGGGCCACGTACTGATGCTCGTGGTGGAGGGAAGTCTGCGCCGCGATTTGAGCATCGCCGTGAAAGAGCGTTTCGTTCAGGTAGGCATGGTTTTCCTGCTTTGCCTCTTAGCGCTGGCCTTCTACAGTGACATCCACCGCTTGATCGGATACTGATCGCGTGCTTCGCGCTGCGTATCGCTCACCGGTTACCGAGCGCTGCTGAATTTCCTTGCCGTCGCATCCAGTCGCTGAGCGCGCGTTCTGCTATAATTTGTC
>JASHWB010000167.1 GCA_030044295.1 Candidatus Acidiferrales bacterium | reverse complement strand
CTGGCGCTTAAGTGGCTGAGCCGCTGGCTGGAAAGTGGCCGCTGGCACCTTTTCGGAATTTATTGCCTGATCGCGGCGGGCGTCGTGACCTACCTTCACCACTTGGGTTTCTAATCTCTCAAGTTCAGGCGCGCACCTGGCCACCGTTGAGACAGCGAAGCTGCTCGAAATCGTCGGCACGCCTCGCCCGCGAACCTCGTCGATTTGTAGATTTCGTAGAATGGCCAGCTGGGCGTTACAATTGTATTCTCGGGAAAACTGGAAAGGCTCCTATTGTGCGCAATCCCTCTGGAAGCAATCCCTGTAAACGGGAGCAGTGTGTGCGGAGCGTCCCGCGCCGCCAAGCTGCGCGGTTTGCCGTATGTGTGCGCGTGTAGCGCTGCTGCTTTTTCTGATATCCGCACCCTGCGCGGCCGCGGCTGGTTCTGGCGTCCGGTCGGCCGACGTGAGCCGCTCGAAGGGCAGCACCGATCTACTGCCGATCGGAAAGCACTTGAAGATAGATGGTCTCCGAAATTTCGGGGAAGTTACGCCGACGCTGTTCCGCGGAGGGCAACCTTCTGCTGAAGGATTTGCCACCCTCGCGAACATGGGGATCAATATCGTCGTCGATACCACCCGATCGACGCGCGACAAAGAGCTGGTCGAAAAGCTGGGCATGACGTATGTCCCGCTTGGGTGGTACTGCTCTCTCCCCGAGGACAAGATATTCGAACAGTTCCTGCGAATTATCGGTGAAAATCCAGGGAAGAAGATTTTCGTCCACTGCCGCCTGGGAGAAGATCGCACGGGAATGATGATCGCGGCGTATCGAATGGCGCAGGATGGATGGACTGCAAAGGCAGGCCATGCACGAAATGCACGACTTCGGATACAGGGCGTTTCACCACCTGACGTGCCCTGGGCTGGCGCGATACGAGAAGAGTTTTCCGCGCCGCCTAGCAAACGACCCTACGTTTAACAATCTGCGGGCGTTTGTACCGGCGCGGTAGCTTCGGTCGGGCTGGGACTCCACTAGATTCAGGCCCGGACTCACATTGGCCCTGAAAGGCTGCGAGCGTTCGCGGAGCACTTCTGATTATGGGCGAAAAGGCATACGCGTCAGAGCTGGCCTATGTGCGCGATCCGAATCCTCCGGCTCGCCGGAATAGCGCAATCAATCGTCACGGCAAGCGCGCGGCTTTTCTTGCCGCGTGCACGCTCATCGGCGCATCGATGTTTCTTCAGTCGTGCGGTGCCGTGGTCAGGCGTCACAGTGACACCGGCGACACCGCGCAGTCTGCGGGCTCTACTGGGCAGTTCACGACGGGGAAACACCTGGAGGAAAACGGCGTTCGGAATTTCGGCCAAGTCACGCCTACGCTGTACCGCGGCGGCCAACCGACAGCCGAAGGATTCGAGACGCTTGCGAGGGTGGGAATCAACATCATCGTAGATACTGGAAGGTCGAAGCGCGACGAAGGAATTGTGGAGAAACTTGGCATGACCTACGTCTCGCTTCCGTGGTATTGCCCGTTTCCAAAAGACAAGGTGTTCGACCGTTTTGTGGAGCTCATCCGGAAGAATCCGCGGAAAAAGATATTCGTCCATTGCCGCTTCGGAGACGATCGCACCGGAATGATGATCGCGGCGTATCGCATGGCAGAAGACGGCTGGACCGCAAAGCAGGCCATGCAAGAGATGCGAGAATTCGGCTACACGCCTATACACCACCTGATGTGTCCCGGACTGTCGCGGTACGAGAAGGGGTTTCCTGGACGCTTACGCGATGATTCTGTGTTTGACAATCTGCGCTGAATGCGGCGAGGCCAGCGATAATTTAAGACCGTGCCGTCACTTCGCGGCTTCGGCGAGTTCGGTGTTGGGATCTGCGGCTGTTTTGCGGGTCGCGTCGGCTTCCTTGGCGGCCTCCTGAGTTCGAATACCACGCTTGCGTTCGTACATGGCGCGGTCAGCCTGTTCCATGAGCTCACCAAGCGAAATCGGATTTCGCGGGTCGAACCAGGCCGCGCCACAACTGAGCGAGAGCTCGTAGCGTGGTTCCTCTTTGCCGGCGCTGTTGAGTGCCTTCTGTAGGCGACGGACAACGGTCTGCCGATGCTGCGGAGAAAGATCGGTTGCGAGGACGGCAAATTCGTCGCCGCTAATGCGGCCAAGGACATCCGAGTCACGAAACACGGCTTCAAGTGCCTTGGCGGCGCGAACGAGCGCAAGATCACCTTCGCGATGACCGTATGCGTCGTTGATCGACTTCAACCCATCGAGGTCGCAAAAAAGCAAGAGCGCCGGTTTCTCGTTCCGCCGCGCCACTTTCAGCTGTTGCGTGGCTGCGGCGAAGAACCCGCGACGGTTATACAGGCTGGTAAGGTCGTCGCATAGTGCGAGGTGGCGCAATTCGCGCTCAATCAGGGCGTGCTTCACGGCGTACCACACTGCCGGATGAACCACGACGCGACGAATTTCTTCCTCGGGCTGCCCAGATTTTAGAGCGGTCAAAATCTTGTCGAGTTCGCTGAGTACCTGGCTAAGATCCCTGTCGGTCGAAAGCAGCGCGGAGACAAGGCTACCTTCTAGATCTTTGTCTTCGGCTCCGCGGCGCGGCCTGAACGGCAGCGCTTTGCCACCGGTGGTGGAAAAGCTGTGAGGGGTTGAAACAGCTCCTGCGTCAGTTCGGTGACCAACAGCGCGTGGCGTTTGCACTTGCATGTACCTCTCCCTAGGACTAGTCGCGGGCAAATAGATACTCGCGCATAGTTTCATCCGATGTCTCTATCCGCAAGCGGGAGGAGACCCTAGCTTCGAGCCAATGATCTCCTAGTACGGAACGAGGGTTTTGGCGCGATTCGAGATCGGGTGGTCCCGGAAGCGATCGCGTGCCGGTGTTCGGATGGGAAATGGGAGAGAAACCGGCGCCTTGTCTTCAGGAATTCGATTCGAGCGGGCTTTGGGCGTCTCGACATCGATTGGGGCAATGCCGAAACTGTTCTCCGGGGGCGGCGATCCGTGAATCGCCAGGCAGCCGGAGCGCCAGAGGTATTCCAAAGCCTTTGACCGTACCTAAAAAACAAGGGCGCCGGTCATTTTATCCGATGCCGCGACGGAAAAAGCGATTCGCAAAATCGCCGAGCTGAGGCTTCTCGGCACGTGCGATGAACATCCTTGAAGAAGCGCTGTGTTTGCTGGCGTGGCGAGAACCGCGCCAAGTCCCACGGTGGACCCTCTCCCTGCAGGTGCGCGGTCGAACCCTCAATATCGTTGATTAGTGGACTGTCAGCGTTACGTTGAAGACCGCGTTGCAAGTGGCAGCCGGGTCATCGGTCTGGGTCTTTGAGACCGTGCCACTGGTGATGACAAACTCGAGCGGTTTCTTTGCGAAATTCGGCAGGCCCGTGAAGCGCGCCTGCCCGTTTGTGTTCGTAGGGGCTTCGAGCTGCGTCTTTCGCATGTTCATAAAGCCGTATTTTATGGTGATATCGATTTTTGCATTATAGAGCGGCTTTCCGTTTCCGTCTTTCACGGTAAAGTCCGCTCGGCAGCTGCCTATATCTGCGTTAACGGTGGGTACCTCGGGCTCGTTCTGCGCGGCCTGCACCGGAGCCAAGCAGGCTGCGAGCATCAATAAAATCAGGGGTGAGAATACTGCGGTCCATCTCGGATGTCCCATTCCGATAAAGCCTCCAGCTGAAAGATAGCCTTTTCGGGCCGGGGCTGCAATCGAGGATCGAATCCAAGAGGCTTATCGACAAACTAGGTAGATTGAATACCTGGCTTCGCGAATTGTTCCAGACGACCTATCGGCACGTGCTATCATCCAATTCAAAGCATGAAACGCCGGTTGGAACTCGACGCGGCCCGGGGCTTGATGCTGGTTTGGATCGCGCTGACCCACCTGCCAACCGTCATCAGCACCTATAGCAATCAACCCTTTGGCTTCGTCTCCGCTTCCGAAGGATTCATTTTGCTCGCTGCTCTTTTCAGCGGGCGGAATTACCTGAAGCTTGCAGAACGTGAAGGCTATAGTGCCATGGGCAAGAAGGCTGGTAGCCGCGGCTTGCGCCTCTACGGATATCACGCGCTGATGCTATGCCTGGCGTTTGGGGTGTTAGCTCCGCTGGCAGGGAGCGGCGCTCGCCCAGCCGTTTTCAACTTGCTCGACTTCTATTTCGCGGCGCCGAAACGGGCAGTTCTTGACGCGGTGCTTTTGATCTACAAGCCACCGCTCCTCGATATCTTGCCAATGTACATCCTGTTCGCAATGATTCTCACTCCGCTGGCGTTGCGGCTCGGGCAGAAGTTCGGCTGGAAGTACGTCCTCGGCCCGAGCTTCGCCGTCTGGCTCGCGGCGCAGTGCGGGCTGAAGCAAGCGGTCTATCTGGGTCTTTCGCATGTGGTTTCCATGCGTATTCCGCTGAAAAACATGGGCGCGTTCGACATGTGGGCATGGCAATTCCTGTGGGTCGCCGGCCTGTGGCTGGGCGCTCGTTGGGCGCGCAACGATTTGCCGATCGAGAAATGGGCGCGAAAAATCGTGTGGCCAGCCGCGGCGATTGCCCTCGGATTCTGCGTCTTGCGTTACGCAGTGTTTCCCAACGTGCAGCCCGCGCTTTTCGGCGTGTTTTTTGACAAATGGCATCTCGGCGTAGTGCGTATCGTCGATTTCGCGGCTGTGGCGGCCGTGCTCATCCGGTTCAATCATCACCTGAAATGGGTGGCGTTCCGGCCCCTTGTCCTACTGGGACAGGCGTCACTCCAGGTATTCTGCGCGCACTTGCTATTCTGTTTCGTCGGTCTGACGCTGATGGGCACCGCCGAAGTAGTCACCGGATGGGGCGAGGCCGCGCTGATGGTTGCGACCCTTGGAGGCATGCTAGCCACAGCAAAGATCTTCGAGAAGAGCGCCCAGGGCGGCAAAGGGCGCCCACAGCAGCGCGTGCCGACTCTGGCCGCTGGCAACGAGGCGGCGCACGGCTAACCCGCCGGCCTGTTTCCCCATTTGCAATGCCCCAGCATTGCTCCTTTCTGCCAAGCCTCGGCTAGCCACCGCATTCCACATTCCGCTATGGTTTCACGCAAGCTATTGTGAACTGCGGGACGCGGAAGTAGAGTGCGCCGCCAATAATTTCGATATGCAGCGCATGCGCCAAGCCAGGCGAGGCAGTGCGGAACAGGCGCTCGACTTCAGCTGCTGCGTCGGGCGGCGTGTTGATGCGGCGAATCCATGCACCGAAGTCCATCGCTCCGCCCTTTTCGGATGCCGCCCCAACCTCTTCGAAGAACGGCTTTAGTCCTGCCTCAGCCACGAATGCGCGCCACTCGCTCGGCCGGTAATTCCGTACGTGGGAAGGGTCGCGCAGCTTTTCGATGTGATTCCAGTGGTGGTCGAGCGAATCGTCCTCGGGCGCGGTGCTATCCACAATCACGGCGCGCGCTCCGGGGCCGGCCACGCGGGCCATTTCGCGCACTGCAGTGCGGACGTCGGCAAAGTGATGCGGTGCCTGGCGGACAGTGACGATGTCGAAGCGTGCGTTGGGAAATGGCAGCGATTCGGCAGGGCCTTGGCGCGTGGCCACGTTCGATAGACCCCGCGCGGCGGCGTTGCGCGCCGTTTCGACGAGCATCGGCTCCGTCAGGTCATAGGCGATCACTTTCGCCACGTGCGGCGCGAGTGCGAGCGCCGTATGCCCGGCCCCGGTGGCGATATCGAGAACTATATCCGTTGGCTTGGGGCCGGCGAGCTCGACCACGCGCCCAAGAGCCGCAGGGTCGCTGTGCGTCAAGCTCGTCGAGTACGCTCCGGCGGCAGCGCCGAATTGCGCCGTCACACGCCCATGGATATGGGCGCTTGCATCGGTACTTTCGCTATGATTTTTCGGCATCCAGAAGCTCCTCCGCGAACTTACTAGCAGCTAGCGCCGATGTCCAATTGACACTCGTTATGATCTCTCTAGCTGCCCTTATACCCCAATAAATCAAAGCGCGTTACATATTGACCCGTGCGGCAAGGGGTATATACTTCCGCCGACGTTTTGCTGCAGCAGGGGGAGCGGTTTCGAGAACACGTGCGCGCGGTGCTGCGGCCATACGTTAGGCGAGCGCGCGCGACTCGCGATACGTCATTGAAATTCAAGGAGGCGGCAGATGAAGAAGTGGCTGGTGGCTGTGGGGCTGGCGGCGGCACTGGCGTTGCCTGCATTGGCGGATACAACGACGTGGACGATTGACCCGAATCACGCCAACGCGCAATTTTTTGTGAAGCACCTGGGAATTTCGACCGTGCAGGGCGAATTCACGAAGGTAAACGGCACGATCACGATCGATAATAGCGACATAACGAAGTCCACGATCGATGTGACGATTCCGGCGGATACCGTCTATACCCGCGTAACGATGCGCGACAACGACCTGAAGAGCCAGCATTTCCTCGATGTGGCCGAGTATCCAACGATTACTTTCAAATCGACCAAGATTGCGTCGAACGGCGACGGCACCTACGACGTGACCGGTGATTTGACCATCCGCGGCGTCACCAAGCCGGCTACGCTCAAGGTGAGCGATGTGAGTAAGCCGATTCAGGCGATGGGCGGCTGGCGCGAAGGCGTTTCGGCTACCACCACGATCAACCGAATGGACTTCGGCGTTGCGGCCGATCCCGGAATGATCGGAAACGATCTGCACATCATGATCGACCTGGAGATGACGCACAAGTAAGCGGCTTCCCAATCCTTGCTCCCCCAGCGTCCGCGAGGTACCGTGTGCGCTGGGGATTTTTTTGACTTATACGGATCCCATGCTCTTCCCGGGCCGTGGCCTGCCGCACTCGTCGCTTAACTGTTCGCGACCGCACGCTTCCGACGCGCAACATGTTCTGCCATGTAGACGCCCAGCAGAACAAGCACGCTCCCTAGAATGAAGTTGCGCGTGGGCCGCTCGCCTAGAATTGGAATGGACAGCAGCACGACGATTACCGGCTGGCAGTAGTTCAGCACGACCACCCGCGACGCGTCCATATAGCGCAAAATCCAGTAAAACATCATGTAAGCGACCGTGGAACTGAGGACAGCCATGTACAGCATGCCCGTCCAGCCAGCCCATCCCACGCTGCCCCAGTCGAGACGTAGCGCTTGGCGGACCGTAAGCGGCGAAATCAAGATGGTGGAGACAGCGATATTGAACGCGGTCATGGAAATCGCGTCGTAGTCAGCGGCTACTCGCTTGCCCAGGACCGTGTACGTTGCAAACCCCATCACGCCGCATAGCGTGATGGCGTCACCGAGCAATGTTGGCGCGTGTCCGGACGCGCCATGGTGGATTTCCAACAGCAGAGCACCAGCAATCGAGATCAGCATCCCGAAGGCTTTGCCTGACGTGAGCTTTTCGAGTTTCAGCAGCCAAGCCCAGAGCAGTACGACCAAGGGCGCAAGCGACACGATAATCGCGGAATGCTCGGATGTGGTGAAATTCAGTCCGATCGTGAAACAACCCTGATTAATCAAAATGCCGAAAAATCCGAGATAGACGAACGTCCAGACGTCGCGCGGCCGCAAGCGTGCGCGATTGCTGCGCGAGAAATAAACAGACAGGGCCACCACGGCCGCTACGGGAAACCGGAACGAAACCAAGGTGAACGGGTCAATGTGCCGCAGTGTGATTTTGCCGATTATGTAATTACAGGACCAGATGAGCAGCATCGTAACGAGCACTGCCGCCAATACGAAAGAACTTGGGCGGCGCGGGGCTGCGTCAACGTCATCTGAGCGTGTCGCGGGCTGCGGGCCAGTCAACTTTCCATTCTTTCCAGGCGCCTGTTCTATTGAAGGACCTCGCGGCGGACGGTGAGCGATTCGATTCGGTCCAGGCGCGGCGCGTAGCCGATTCCGGGCGCTGTTGGCACGCGGATCGTGCCTTGCGCCGTCACTTCCACTTCCGGATCGACGATGTCTTCGTCCCAATAACGGCGGCTCGCGGAAACATCGCCAGGCAGTGAGAAATTCGATAGCGACGACATGGCGACATTGTGCGCGCGTCCGATGCCCGATTCCAACATGCCTCCGCACCAAACGGGGATCGATTTCGACTGGCAAAGGTCGTGGAGGCGCCGCGCAGGCGCGTGGCCGCCAACGCGTCCGAGCTTGATATTGATGATCTTGCAGGCGCCCAAGTCGATGGCCGCACGCGCGTGCTCCACGTCGTGGATACACTCATCAAGGCAGATGGGCGTTTCGAGCTGGCGCTGCAACGCGGCGTGCGAGTAGATGTCGTCGTAGCCGAGCGGCTGCTCGATCATCATCAGGTGGAAGGCATCGAGTTGCTTGAGAAGGGGCGCGTCTTCGAGGCGATAAGCGGAGTTGGCGTCCGCCATCAGCCGGATTTGCGGAAAGCGCTGGCGCAGCGCGCGAACCAATTCCATATCGACGCCCGGTTTGATTTTGATCTTGATGCGCTGGTAGCCGGCAGCCAGCTCCTTCTCGACTTTGGCAATCAGCGCGGGGATGCCCGGCTGAATGCCGATCGAGACCCCGCACGGTATTTCCGCGCGTGTGCCCCCGAGCAATTTCGCTAGTGGCATATTCTTCTGCTTGGCCTCGGCGTCCCAGATGGCCGTTTCGAGCGCGGCCTTAGCCATGTTGTGTCCGCGGATGTGCGCCAGCAGATCCCATATCTCCGACGCGGCCGCAACTTCCCTGCCTTTGATCAGCCGCCAGGCATGGTCGCTCAGGATGTGCCACGCGGTCTCGACCGTCTCGTAGCAGTAGTACGGATTCTCGCCTGCGGTCGATTCGCCCCAGCCGATCGTGCCGTCCACGTCGGCTTCCAGCAGCACAATCCGCCGCAGGTCCGTCTTTCCGAAGCTGGTCTCAAATGGCGATAGAAGCCGCAGATGAATTTCGCGCAGCGTGATTTTGCGTACTTTCATTCGCCCCTCTTCACATTGTGGGCGCCGCCTGCAGCGAGAGGCGGCAGATGTAGGCCGGCGATTGCGTCGATGGGCTCGAGGATGTAGTCCACCAACGCGCCGTGTTTTTCGACACCGGTGGCAGCGTAGCCCTTGCCGAACCACTTTTGAAACTGCTCGCGTGCCGCAGCCTGGATTTGCACCGCAGCGTCGCGGTCGGCCGACTTTAGTTGCGAAATATCGGCGGGAAGCGAGATCCGCTCCGCATGTTTAGCGTGCGGCGACCGATGGCCATCGACAATAAACTGTACGCGGTCCGACGCGAGCCACCATTCCGCGACGAGCCGATCGGTCGGCATACCGGAGTGCAACGCGCTGGCCGTAATCCCGTAAAAATCGGGGATGAAGCGGCGCACGATCACGCCCAGGCGCGTGAGATTGAAATACGCGTTCTTTGGTTCCAGCGGGTCGAACGTCCACTCGATCAGCCCAATTCCACGCCCTAGCGCGTCCTGGCGCTGGAAGAGTTTCAGACGCCGGCCAACCCCGCTGTCGCGAAATTCCGGCAGCACAGCGGCGAAATGCGAATGAAAGAACGGTGTCTCAACACGCTGTGCCGAGCCGGAGCGAGCGGGCATGAGACGCTGGCCGAGAAACGCCAGCGAGCAGCCGATCATGCGTTCGCCTTCGAATGCTCCCAGAACCTGCCCGCCTGCGTGATTCACGGCGGCGATCATCGGCACCGGAACGGCAAGTTCGTCGCCCCACACGCACTGCTGCACACGGACGCACACCTGAAATTCTTCCACGCGAGAACAGGGGCGGATTCGGACGTTGTGCGCAGCCGTGGAGATCGTCATGCTGAGGCGCCATGGCCGTTGCCGTCAGACGATGCGGACTTGACGCCTCCGAAGAGCGCCAACTCGCGCCATTTCCAGTGACAATCCACGTCAGTGAAGCCGATCTCTCGGAGCCATCGCAGTTGGGTGTCGAGGTCCAGTAGTTTATTGGAAGGGTCCTCATCCTCCCAGCCGATCGCCTTCAGAAAAGCGGCGTGAAGCGGCCGAGTAGGAGAATCCACGTGTTCCAGATTCGCAAATAGGCCGCCGGGATTGAGCGCCCGGAACACTTCGGCATAGAGAGCGCGCTTGCGCTCGTGGTGCACGTGATGAATGGCAAAGCTGGAGATGACGGCGTCAAACTTACCCATTCCAGGCAGCGGGTGATCGAAATCGTGCCCGATGATCTCGACCGTGGGATCCGCATCGAAAAGTCGGTGCAACTCCTCAAGCATCGTGGCGGAAAAATCGAGGGCAACGAACTGCGCGTTAGGTCGTGCGGCTTTCACGAGCGCGAGCAGACGCCCCGCGCCGCTGCCCAAATCGAGAATGCGCCGTGGGCTCTCGGGCAACAGCTCCAGCAAGGTCGCTTCGCCTTCCACGCGATGCGGGATCGAATCGGCCCGCCGTAAATAATCCAGCGCGTGTTCGGCGGTGGACCAAAGATTTACGTCCCGTGAAGCAGTCACGAAAAAGAAGCCTCCAAGAGCATTAGGCTGCTGCCGCGGATATAAGTCCAATTTCTAATTATTGCGGACTGCATAATCTCTCTTTATAGCCGTGATCGCCGGACCTGCTGGTGCCGCACCGATTCACTCGGCGGCCTTTGACTCGTTCCATAGCTCTTCCATGCGCTCGCGCGAAACATCCGCCAGGTGATGGTCCTCTCGCGCGGCGGCGGCTTCCATCCACTGGAATCGGTGCTTGAATTTGCGATTCGCTTTCTTTAGCGCGATTTCTGGGTCGATGCCGACGAAGCGCGCCACGTTGACGCCCGCGAATAGCAGGTCGCCCACCTCTTCTTCGACTTCAGGCGTCAGGCGCGCCGCGTGAGCGCGTGCGTCGGTGTGCTCGGATGTGGCGTGTCCGCCGGGCAGCGTCGCCAGTAGTTCGCGGCGCTCCTCCTCCAGCTTGTCGAGCACGCCTTCGAGATTCTCCCAGTCGAAACCGATGCGTGAAGCGCGGCGGGTCAGCTGGTATGCCTCCAGCACGGCAGGCATGGAACGCGGCACGTCCGCCAGAATGGATTCCCGCTTCGCGGCCTTTTTCGCGCGGCTCTTTTCGGGCTTTTCGTTCTTTTCTGCCGCCCGCTCGGCCGCCTTGATCTGCTCCCAATTCTTCAGCACTGCGCCGGGGGTTTTGGCTACCACGTCTCCGAAAACGTGCGGATGGCGGCGAACCATTTTGGTGTAAACGGCTTCTATTACATCGCCGATGCCAAAGCGGCCCTCCGACTCGGCGATATTGGCATGAAAAACGACCTGTAAGAGCAAATCACCCAACTCCGACGCAAACTTTCGTGCGTCGCTTGAATCCATCGCATCGAGCACTTCGTAGGCTTCCTCGATCAGATACTTTCGGAGCGAGGCGTGCGTCTGCTCGCGGTCCCACGGGCAGCCATTGGGCGAGCGCAAGCGGGCTTGCAAAGCCACCAGCCGCGCGAACCATTCGCCGGCCGCTTTGTCGCGTTTCGTGACGTTGACTTCTGATTTGCGGCTGAACGCTACACGTCTGCGCGACCGCTTCAGGCCCGCGCCGGGCGCGATTCTTCGTTTCCTGGGCACTGTGACTCTCTTTCTAACGAAATAGCAATTTACGAGAGCAGGCATAAATTCACAAGCGCGCAGATTGAGCCCGGCCATAATGGCCCGCGATTGGCCAAAATTTATCGAGGCACGCGTTCACAACCCGCGCCGCCATCTGTTATGCTGACGCTTCGCGCCTGTTGCTTCCACATGGCCGACGCGGCACACCACTTCCATGGGAGAACTACGACTGTGAGTTCCACAACGATTGCCACTAAAACGACCAAGCGAGCCCACAACTTTAATGCAGGACCGGCGGCGATGCCGCTTCCTGTGCTCGAAAAGATGCGCGACGAACTGGTGAATTACGGCGGCACTGGTATGTCCGTGATGGAGATGAGCCACCGCTCGCCGGAATTCGAGGCGATCAACGACAAGGCGGAACAGTCGCTGCGTCGGCTGCTCGCGATTCCCGCGGAGTACGCCGTCGTTTTCCTGCAGGGCGGCGCCAGCTTGCAATTCGCCATGGCGCCGATGAACTTGGCCGTCGCGGGCAAGCCGGTAGACGTGCTTCATACAGGTGCGTGGACATCGAAGGCGATCGAGGAGATCAAGAAAGTCGCGGAGGTCCGTCTCGCCGCGAGCGGGGAAGCGCAGAAATTCGCGCGTCTGCCCAAGGTAGGTGAAATCTCGTTTGACGCGAATGCCTCTTACGTCCACATCTGCACGAACAATACGATCGAAGGCACGCAGTGGCATTCGATTCCGGATACAGGCAGCGTGCCAATCGTTGCCGATATGTCGTCAGACATCGCTTCGCGCCCAGTGGACGTGCACCGCTTTGGCATGATATTCGCCGGCGCGCAGAAGAACCTCGGTCCGTCCGGCGTGACGGTGGCGATTATCCGGCGTGACCTGGCCGACCGCGGAAGCGACAAAATTGCCAAAATCTTGCAGTACCGCACTTTCATAAAGGACAAGTCCCTCTACAACACGCCGCCAACTTTCGGCGTGTACGCCATGGGATTGGTGCTTGATTGGATCGAGGAAAACGGCGGTCTCGCCGCCATCGAGAAGCGCAATGAAGCGAAAGCAAGATTGCTCTACGACACGATCGACGCTAGCGGATACTACAAGTGCCCGGTCGAAAACGGCTCGCGGTCGCGCATGAACGTGGTATTCCGCGTGGCAGGCGGAGACGAAGCAGTCGAGAAGAAATTCGCAAAAGACGCTGGAGCTGCCGGCCTCGTAGGCATAAAAGGCCACCGCTCAGTCGGCGGCATGCGCGCTTCCCTGTACAACGCGGTAACGATCGAGGCTGTTGAGGCTCTAGTGAGCTTCATGCGCGAGTTTCAGCGCGCGAACGGATGACGCCACGCTCTCGGAGTGCACCCGAAGAGCGTATTTTCTGTCGCGTGCGGCTCAATAAGCACAGGTTGTGGCGCGAAAACCACGCCCAGCCTTGACTTGCTGGTCCCCCGTAGCTATCGTGGCCGAGTGACCAGCGCGGTCGCTTCAACGCAACTGAATCATTCCGAGCAAAAAAGCCCATCCGAGGCCTTGCGCCCCGCTCGGGCCGTTTTCTCGGAAGGAACGCTCGTAGCCGCGCCCATTCACCCGCTCCTCACTGAAAAGCAGCCGCCGCTCGACGAGTACTACAACGCTCTTTTCACGCATTTCGGCCCGCAGCGTTGGTGGCCGGGAAAAACGTCCTTCGAGGTAATCGTAGGCGCGATCCTGACGCAAAATACCTCCTGGGCGAACGTCGAAAAGGCCATGGGCAATTTGCGAGCGGCGAGCCTCCTCTCGCCCTCGGGGATCGAAAAGGTGCCGCGCCGAACGCTGCAGCGTCTCGTGCGCCCCTCCGGTTATTTCCGCCAGAAAGCGGGAAAGTTGAAGGCCTTTTGTGAATTTCTTCGCGTGGAATATCGCGGCTCGCTGAAGCGGATGTTCGGTACGCCGACGATTCTTCTGCGGCCGAAGCTGCTCGGCGTCTTCGGCATCGGCCCGGAAACCGCAGATTCGATCCTGCTGTATGCCGGCGGTCACGCGGTGTTCGTGGTGGATGCCTACACGAGGCGTATCTTGGAGCGCCACGGGTGGGCGAAGGAAAATCCCGCCTACGAAGACGTCCGCTGGCTGTTCGAGCGCCAATTTCCCGGTGACGCGCGCCGATTCAACGAATTTCACGCGCTGATCGTTCAAACCGGGAAGCACTTTTGCCGCACGCGCCACCCGCTCTGCGATGCTTGCCCCCTGGGCCGCTACCGCGAGGAAGGGCGATGACAACGGAAGGCCGGCACTCGAAGAATCGCGGATGGCTGATCGCCGGCGGCGTGGTCGTAGTGGTTCTGGCCGCGATCGTCATTACTCTTGGTTCGTTCAATCCGCCTTTTCGGCCGGAACAAGGCGTCCAGTTTGCCGTTTCGGTTGCGCTCACAATCCTCATTGTTGCAGCGTTGCTGGTTTTTGGCCTCATCCTGACGCGCACCCTGGTGCGAACCTTTGCCGAACGGGGCGCCGGGCGCATCGGTTCGCGATTCAAGATCAAGATGGTTCTCGGCGCCATGGGCGTTTCCCTCTTACCGCTCGTGTTCCTTTTCTTTTTTAGCTACGCGCTGGTGAATCGAACGCTGAATAATTGGTTTCCACGGCCTTTGGAAATCGCCAACGAGCAGAGCCGCGCGCTAATGGACGAAATGAGCAGCCGCAGCTATGCGCGGCTTTCGGAGCAAGCCTCGGCCGTCTGCGAGCTGGTAGAGCAGAAACATGTGAACTGGACGGACGCCGCTCGTAACGCTGCGCCCGATGCCGATGCGGTGTGGCGCATCGACGCGAGCGGCTCCGTCGAGCGCGTTTTCCCGAATGAGCTATCGTCGGCGCATCTCGTCCAAGAACACGCCACCCTTTCCGGTACGCTTCCAACTGGTGCTGAGATCTGGACCGGCAGGAACGACTCGTATCTCGCGGGCAGATCGCCCTGCGGGGGCGGGGCGATTCTGGCGGCGCGAAGAATTCCCTCCGATTTTCTGCAGCGGTATAGCGATGTCGAGTCGCAGACGCAGATTTACCAGCAGCAGAAGGAACATCTACGGCTGTACAAGCGCGAGATTTTACTGGCCTTATCGTTGATTACGCTACTGCTCGTCTTCAGCACTACCTGGGTGGCGCTGTTTTTATCGAAGCAAGTGACCGTACCGATCCAGGCGCTGGCCGAAGCTACGCGCGAACTCTCGCGCGGCAATTTTGACCATCGGATCGGCGTGCACGCCCAAGATGAGTTGGGAACGCTGACGCGCTCGTTCAATCAGATGGCCGCACAGCTTGATGAGGGGCGGCAGCAGATCAACGCATTCACGCACAGCCTCGAGGAGGCAGTCGAAGAACGCGAGCGCCGACGCAAGATGATGGAAGCCATCCTTGAAAATATTCCCACTGGCGTTGTCTCGCTCGACCCGTCCGGAGAGGTGACGCGCGTAAACGGTGCTGTGATCGATATCCTGGGAGAATACGCCCGCGATGCCCGCACGCTGCCGGATCTGCTTGGCGATGATGCCGCGCGCGAAGTGCAGCACTTGATGCGGCGTTCGCTACGAATGGGCGCAGCGTCGCGGGAACTGGAGATCGCCACGAGGGGCCGCTTGGTGCGGACAGCTGTGACAGTCAGCTCGCTCGGGCCGCGCAGATCAAATCCCGGTTTCGTAGTAGTGATCGACGATCTGACGGAGCTGCTCAGCGCGCAGAAGGCCGCTGCCTGGCAGGAAGTGGCGCAGCGCATCGCACACGAAATCAAAAACCCGCTGACGCCCATTCAACTTTCCGCTCAGCGCATCCTGCGCTATCTGGATCGTGCGTCGGGAGCGCGATCGGCACTCGAAACCACCGGTTTCGAAAAGCTCGCCGCTGAATGCGCGTCGCTGATCGAGCGCGAGGTGCAAACGCTCGAATCCCTGGTCGGAGAGTTTTCCCGCTTTGCGCGCTTCCCTTCCGCGCGGCTGGCTCCGTCCGATATCAACCCAGTGGTGGAAAGCGCCGTGGCGCTGTTCCGGGACAGGCTTGAAGGAATCACGTTGCGCACAGACCTCGCTGCGTCGTTGCCTCCGGTGAAAGTCGATGCCGAGCTGATGCGGCAGGTTTTCGCGAATCTGATCGACAATGCCGCCGAGG
>JASHWB010000166.1 GCA_030044295.1 Candidatus Acidiferrales bacterium | reverse complement strand
CAGAAGCGTCTGGAGGTATTTGCGTATGCTCGGCTCGTCGTCCACCACCATAATTTTTTCTTTTTTCGCCATCAACATGTCCCTGAAAAGCTAAGATCGGCGCGTGAAGCCGTAGACCTCATTCCACAAATATCGGCAAAAGAAACGAAAATGTGCTGCCGCGCCCCGGTTCGCTATCCACCCAGATCTTCCCGCGATGCGCTTGAATCAGCCGCTTCGTAATTGCCAAGCCCAAACCCATTCCCGACGACGACGGATCCACACGGACAAACTCCTCGAAGATTTCCTGGTGGAACTCAGCGGCAATGCCGCTGCCGGTGTCGGAAACGGACACGAGCACGCTGTTCGGACGCGCCGCCGAGCCGCGCCGGCGCTCTTCCGCCGGCGAACCTTCCGCCATGCGTCGTTCCCAGAAATGCGGCCGCGCACTCAGAACCACTCGGCCCCCGGCCGGCGTATTCTTCAGCGCGTTATCCAGCAAATTCACCATGCATTGCTGCACTTTCTGGTAGTCGAAATTAAAGCTCGGCAACGTCCGGTCAACGTGGATATCCAGATTGACGCCGCCGCGCTGATAGGCGTCCTGCCACCGGCCCGTCATATCGTTGATGCAGTCCCGCAGGTCGTTTGCGTGCAGCTGCAGCACGAGCTTTCCGCTTTCCAGCGCCGAGTAGTTCAAGAACATCGAGACCAGACGCACCAGCCGGTCGCAACTTTCTTTCGACTCTTGCAAGATGTCGCGCTGCCGCGGGCTCAGCTTCCCCAGTGAGCCGGAGAGCAGCATGTCGTAATAGCCCTTCATGACGGCAAGTGGAGTCTTCAACTCATGCGCAGCTGACCCGAGAAACACCGTCTTCTGGCGGTTCGCTTCTTGCAGCCGTAAATAGGCGGCCAACAAATTTCGATAGGTCGCTTCCCGTTCTTGCAGAAGCGACTGCACCGTCTCGCGCATTTCCGCTTCCTCGTCCGGAAGCATGGGCGGTGCCGGATCGATGTACACGGCGAGCCAGTCTGGTTCCGGCAACCAGCGAATGCGCGCGCGACTGCTGCCCGCATGCGCTTGGAGCGGCAAGTTCACTTCGTGAATGCCATCTTCGAGTTGCTCCAGAATCTGCTTGCGATCCACGCGGAGCACGTCCCCAAACAGGTTTAGGTCTGCTTTGTGCTTGATCCCGCGCGAATGAAGGGCGTCTTGTGCGTGCAGATTGCTAAATAACAATTGCCCGGTCCGCTCAGCTACCAACAGCGGGCGGTCCACGGCATCCAAGAGACTGGCGACCAGCTCAAAGTTGATCTGGCCAGCCGACCGTTTTTCGGCCGTGCTGCTCCTAGACAATCCACCCTCCCACCAAGGACACCTTCAGGTATGCACCGAGAACACTCTCGCGGTTCGCTGGGAGAGACTTTGCCCGCGGGTAAAGTATGCTCGCAAAGGCCCAGTAGGGTGTCAATGGTAAATGCGTCCTATCTTTGCACAATCACGGAAGTTAATTGCAGCAAAGACGACGGACGGCGACGGACAAGCGCCAGAGTGCGGCTGGCTCGTTATTCGCAAGTAATTGGAAATATTGATGTTAAAAAACACGCAGCGCTTCGGCTGATGAGTTGCTCGTATAAAAAGGCAGTTAGTGAGTACTAATACTAGGGTACCAATGGGCGCAAAAGAAGATCTCATCGAGCACCGGATACCAGTATCGAATTTCTACGAAGAGCGGAGACGCTCTCAGCGGCTGCGCCTGCAGATTCCTCTCTTTGTCCGCGGGCGGGATGCGCACCGCGACCAGTTCATGGAGCTGGCTAAAACGCTCGATATTAGCGCTCTGGGGGCGTTTATTACGTGTCCCAGGCCCCTGCTGCTAAACGACGTGGTTACGTTGACCATTCCCGCTCCTTCGATCACCTCTTCCGCGCTGGTTCCAGCCGGAATGCCGCCAATACAGGCTCGAGTGAAACGCCAGCACGAAGCGGGTGATGTCCACCTTATCGGCGTCGAGTTCCTGAAGCCAATCGGTTAGCTTCGCGGGGCTGCGCTTGTCCGAGTGCAAACTGCGCACAAAGTGGAAGCAGTTTTCACAGCCGCGGCCCATAAGCCAGTCGGCGGAATACTCCCCACAGGATAAACTCCGCAGAAACAATCCGTTAGCTCGTCGACGGCGAACCCACCACTCTAACTGATTGGACTTTTCCGTGCTACAGTGAAGGTGCCCCCGCAGGGCCCCTAAGTTCTGGGGCAGGCCAATACACGTCTGGACAAACAGCGAATGCCCCAGCCCGGCGAAGCTTTTCGGCCGCAGATATCGGCGGAGGATTCTTTTTTTGACCTATTGGTTGAGACCTTGGACGGTCTCGACGAATCGCCGCGCGGTCAATTTCTGCGCCAGTTCTTCCGCACCGTAGCGCAAATCGATCTCACCGAAGGACAGAGCAACGACTACTGGCGCCACATTCTTCAGCGCCGCCAGGAAATTTCCGAGCGCCTCGGCCGGCGCATTTCCCTGAAGACGGCTATTGTAGACGTGCTCGCCTCAACCAACATCCTCCGCGTGCCTATTCTCGTGGAGTTCGACGAGTTCAAGAAACTACAGATCAACGCAGCCACAGACTCTCTCACCGGCCTCTACAACCGCCGCCTGTTCGATGAATATTGCGACAAAGAATTGATCCGCGCGAAGCGCTATGGCCAGCAACTGGCGATCGTAATTCTGGACATGCACAAGCTGAAGGAAGTGAACGACCGCCGCGGCCATTTGGAGGGTGATCGCATCCTGCAATACGTTGCTGCCACGCTGCGCAAGACGCTCCGGGCGTCCGACTTCGCTTTCCGCATCGGCGGCGATGAATTCGCGCTACTCCTGCCCCAGGCCGATCCCGAACAGGCGGTCACACTGTGCCGTCGAGTCCGGTCGCAATACGAGTCGGATCTCGCACCGCTGAATTTGAATATTGCCGTTACCGTGGACTTTGGAATCGCCGTTTATCCGCAGGATGGCGAGCAGAAGAGCGCTCTGCTTGGCATTGCCGATCAGCGGCTCTACGAGTTGAAACATTCTACGCGCGAAAATGCGCGCCTGACGCCAATACCTCGGCCGCTGCAACGCGAGGCCGCTGCACAGCCCGCTGCGGCGCCAGAGGCGCCTCCGCCTCAGGCTCCCGTTCCTTCGCAGTCTGCCGAAGCATCCTCAGCCGCCCATGCGCATATCGAGCGGAAGTGGGAGCGCGTTTCGCTCGCGGGCACAAAATCCCACGCGATCCTCACCGATCTCGAGCAGAAAACGGCGAAGGTGCTCGATCTCAGCTACGGAGGAGTGGCGTTGCAATTCGACCGTCCGGAAGATTTGCCGCAGCAATTCAACGCCGTACTGCACGTTCCGATTTTGCCACCCGTTCGCGTGATTCTGCGCAAAACGTACGCAGTGCCAACCGAAAACGGACATACCCGGGTCGGCTGCGTATTTGTTTCGTAGGATCTCCGATCCAGCCTGATTGCGGTCCGCACAGGCCCTTTTCCACAGGCGCGGCCCTTGGCAAGGCTGGTCATCAAGCGCTAGCATAGTCTCGTCGTTCCTGCCCATCGCGAACTGAACTGGACATTCGTATGCCCATCGTGGTCTCCGTGCCTACTGTCATTGTCGCCAAACCGGCGGGTCTTGAAGAGTGGATGAGCCGCGTGATCGACCGGGCAGCCAAGGCGCAACACGGATTGAACGTCAACGATGTCCACGATCTGCGCGTCGCGCTACGCCGCTGCCGCACGATGGCTGACGCACTCAGCGAAGTGAATCCCAGCCCCGGTTGGCGCAAGATAAAGAAGGCGAGCAGCGCAATGTTTCATACGCTCGGCGAGCTACGCGACGTGCAAGTGATGGCTGAACGGGTCAAGCGGCTCGGTTCGGCCGGCGATCCGGTTCGGCGCCGCATGCTACAGCTCTTTTCCACGAGAGAAAAACAGTGTCGCGCCCACGCCGCGAAAGCCCTCGAAGACTTCGACTGGAAAGAATGGAAAAAGCTGGCGCGCAAGCTCGGCCCAAAAGCGCATTTCTTCCCCTTGGAGAGCGTGGTCTTTCAGCGTCTTGCTCTTTCGCGGTTCAACACCTCCACCAGATGCTATCAGGAGGCGCGACGCAAGCGCAGCAGCGCGGCGTGGCATCGCTTGCGCATAGTGATAAAGCGCTTTCGCTACGTCGTGGATAATTTTCTGCCGCGCCGGTACGAGCTTTGGGCCGATGACCTGAAGCTCATTCAGGATTTGCTCGGCGATCTGCACGATTTAGACGTGCTCCGCGCGTCGATCCGCCGGGAGGCGTCCCGCTTCGATTCTGCGGCGTTGGTGGCCTGGTACCGAAAGATTGACGAAGAGCGAAAGTCGCGCCTGGCGGAAGCGAACGCCAAGCTGAGAGGCCCGCAATCGCTATGGCTGACGTGGCGCGCAGGTCTGCCTTTGGGGCATTCACTCGCAGCTGCACCTGTCTCTAGACGGCAGCAACGAACGGCGTAACACCTCGAAGCATCCATGCTGCCGCGTCCCAAATTCCCGAAAATAGGCGACTAACAGGCAAACAGATGTGCGCTAACGTTGCCGTCATCGACAACGACGTTTGATCACTTTGGGCCCGTTCGAACCCATCGATAGCGCCGAAAATGGCGCAGTTTTGGTCAGCTTTCGGTGCTGGCCGGGTGATCGGCACTGAATTGAATACTACAGGCGTCGCAGTAGTAAGAGTGAGCTAGTCTCCGAGCTCGCGCAGCACCTTTGGAACAATCATCCAACGTAGCTCCCAACGACCCTGCGAACTGGCCTGCTCCAGGCACGCGGCCCCGGCCTTCTTCAGCTCGGTAAAGGCTGTCCGTGCTTCCACCAGGTAGGCGATCAATCTATCCAGATGAGGTGCGTGGCCGAAGCAGGCGACTTCCTTCACACGCAGCTTGGCGGCCTCGCGAAGCGTTTCCGCCGGATTGTCTCCAGGTTTAAGAAATTCACTTACGCGAATTTTTTCCACGGGGAATCCCAGGGCTTCGGCAAATATTTCGGCCGTCTGGGCGGCGCGAACGTAGGGGCTTGTCAAGATCGCATCCGGCTTGGCGCCCATTTCGCGCAGTCCGAGCGCTGCCGAACGCGATTTCTGCACGCCGCGCGCGGTGAGCGGGCGTTCGGGATCGGTGGGACATTTTGGGTCGGTGCGATCGACTGCGATGCCGTGGCGTACCAGATACAGGATCATTTTTTACGCTACCTGCTCTTTTCGCTGATCACGTCGAAATTCTGCCTTGAGGTGAAACTCGCGTTCGAAGAGATCCGATTTCCGCTCCAATCCCGCAAGATCGAGTCGAGTGCCTTCCGCCGCGCGAATATAGAAAATGGCCCGGCGATCGGAAATTTGGACGTCTACTCCGGCTATTCGCTGCGCGTGCTCGGACTCCAGTTTTTCGGCGATGCG
>JASHWB010000165.1 GCA_030044295.1 Candidatus Acidiferrales bacterium | reverse complement strand
CCGAACAAAACTCCCGCGAGCACAGAAACGATCAAGGTGAATGCAAGCACACGCAGATCGAGGCTGGGCCCAAACGCAGGAGTTCCGGCGTGCTCGCTGGTGGTGAAGGAAACAATCACGCGAGCGCCCCAAACCGCGAACAGAATCCCCAGGGCAGCGCCAGCCGCCGAGAGCAACAGGCTCTCCGTCAGGAGCTGGCGGACAAGACGGCGCCGGGTGGCACCCAGCACGAGGCGAACAGCAACTTCCTTCTGTCGCGCGGCGGAACGCGCCAACACCAATCCGCCCAAATTCGCACAAGCAATCAGCAGAATGATCCCGACGGCCGCCATCAGTGCGTACAGAGGATTCGCGTAAACGGCGCGGTCGCCGCTCAGACCGGACTGCGCAGGCAGTAATGAGACGACCGGATTATCAGCGGCGGTCGAGAGGGACTTCGCTGTTGGCTCGCCTGAGAACATAGGTACGGAGCCGTGGAGCATTTCGTTGCGAAAGAGCGCGGAAATGGCAGCCTGGGACTTGGGGAGAGGCGCGGAGGACTTGAGGCGGGCGACGATGGTGAGCCACCAAACTGTTACGTCATCTTGGCGATTGTTCCAGGTGACGGCGCTGCCGGCGAGGCGAGCATCCGCAAGAGGAAGCCAGAGGTCGAAGTCGCTGCCGGGCGTGAGACCCGAGAAGTGCTGCGGGGCAACGCCGATGACGGTGAAGGCTTTATTGTCGAGTTGGATCGTGCGGCCAATCACGTTGCGCGAGCCGCCAAAGGCGCTTTGCCAATAGCCGTAATTCAAGACAGCGACGGCGGGCGCAGACGTCACATCGTCGTTCGAGTCAATAAGGCGCCCAGCGGCGGCATCGAGTCCGAGAGTGCGAAAGAATTCTCCAGAGACGAATTGGCCGTAGACGATGCTCGGCGGGCCGTTACCGGAGAGATCAAGCTGTCCCGCCCGGGCGTAGGCTGCGGCGCCGGAGAAAATATCCGATCGTTCGATTTTGCGAAAAAAAGGCTCGGAAAAGGCACAGCCAGAGGGGTTGGGACTGCTATTGGCCGCCGCGTATACGTGTTCGAGAGGGTGAAGATTGTCGACACAATCACCATAGGTAGCGTAGCCGTTGACCTTGGGAGCGTGGCGCGCGCTCCACTTCAAAAGAACGACCTGCGATGGGTTGGCGATCGGGAGCGAACGCAGTAGAACGGTGTCGATCAAGCTGAAGATAGCGGTGTTGGCGCCGATGCCGAGGGCGAGGGTGAGGATGGCCACAGCGGTGAAGCCGGGAGACCGGCGCAACATGCGCAGGCCGAAGCGAACGTCTTGGAGCAGCGATTCGAGCCAGGGAAAGCCGCGAAGATCGTGTTGCGCCTCGCGCAGCGACGGTTCGGCACCGAGACGGAGGCGCGCCTGGCGGCGGGCTTCTTCGGGTGAGAGGCCGCGACGAAGATTTTCGTCTTCGAGCATGGAGAGGTGAGAGGCGAGCTCGTCCTGGAAATCGCGGTCGAGGTGGCGTGAAGAGAAGAAGCCGCGGATGCGGGAGGCGAGGGCGCGCAAGCGAGAAGTGAATGTACTAGCCAGCATGTTCTCTAGTCAGCGCCGTACAATCGCCACAACTAGAAAAAATCCGCACCCTTCGAACGGCGCGAAGGATGCGGCACCCGAAAATGCAAATCAACAGCAGATCCCTCACCCTCGTTCCCGACTCAATTCGTCGAGACCGGGTTCGGGATGACACATTTCGTTGCGCGGGCCTGAGAAGACATTGGGGGACTTTGGATCGACGCATGGCAATTCATCTCCAAGCTGGAAACCCTACCGCGCTGAGGCGCGGCGCTACATAAAGACATCCGCACCCTTGACACAGAACGCTTCGATCACACGCCCCGCACAGCCAGTAGCAAAAGAGCCGGCGAGACGCCGGCGCTACGTGCGCCGCGCGCCTTCCCCGACGGAATAGAAGATACGTCCTTACCTGTGGCATGTCAACAGGGAGACAAAGGTTGGAAGCTAGAGATTAGAGGTTCAAGGCGGGCCCGGAGCATCAGCAGAGGCGGCGATGACTCGCGCTTGACGAGCGGAGTAGAGTACGTGCGGAGGGTTTGGTGAAGAGGCTGCGATGGATTTCGCGGATAGCTTCGCGAGCCGATGCATTGGCGTCCGTCGCGATGCTATGGCCGGCGACGATCGCCGCCATTCTGCTGGTGTGGCCGGTGGCCGTCGCTCACGCGGACAACGGGTACAACGCGTGGCTGCGATACGCGCAGCTTTCGGGCGCCGAGCACGCGAAATACGACTCGCTGCCTGCGAGTGTAAATGTGCTGGGAGGTCCGCCGCCGGGCGATACGACGTTGGGTGATTGGACGGTGCTCAAAAGCTCGCAGGCGGAGTTGATTCGCGGCGTGCGTGGGATGCTGGGGCGAACGCTACGCGCGGAGAACGGCTTGCCCTCGGAAAGATCCATCGTGCTGGCGACGATTGAAGAATTGCACACCGAAGCGTCTGGCATCGCGGCGCCGAAATCGCTCGCTCCCGGCGGTTACTGGATCGGGCACGCGCATTTAAACGGATTCGACTGCCTGATCATTGCCGGAGCCGATGGGCGCGGCGTGCTCTACGGCACGTTCGATGTGCTTCGGCGAATCGCTCTCGGCGAAGACCTGGCGCATTTGCGCGTGACGGAGCAGCCGTCGGCTGCCGTCCGCTGGGTGGATGAATGGAACAACCTGAACGGGAGCATCGAGCGCGGCTACGACGGGCGGTCGATTTTTTTTGACAACGGCAGCGTGCGCGGCGATCTTTCGCGCGCGAGCGACTACGCGCGTCTGCTTGCGTCGATTGGGATCAATGGATGTGTGGTGAACAACGTGAACGCGAGCCCGAACATGCTTCGCCCGGATTTTATTCCGCAACTGGCGCGCATCGCGGACACGTTCCGTCCGTGGGGAGTGCGGCTGGCGATTTCCGTGGATTTCAGCACTCCGAAAGCGCTGGGGCAGCTCGATACGTTCGATCCGCTCGATCCGCGCGTGATTTCGTGGTGGGATGCGAAGGTAGATGAAATTTACCGGCAAATTCCGGACTTCGGAGGATTTCTGGTCAAAGCGGATTCCGAGGGCAAGCCGGGACCGTCGAGCTACGGACGCACGCCCGCGGACGCCGCGAATATGCTCGCCGGCGCTCTGAAACCGCACGGTGGGGTGCTGCTCTATCGCGCGTTCGTTTACAACTCGCATCTGGACTGGCGGAATCCGAAAAACGACCGCGCGAAAGCCGCGTACGACATCTTCCATCCGCTCGACGGGAAGTTCGCGGAGAACGTGATCGTCCAAATCAAGAATGGGCCGATCGATTTTCAGGTGCGAGAGCCTGCGTCGCCGCTCTTCGACGGACTGCAAAAAACAAATCAAGCGATCGAGTTACAGATCACGCAGGAATATACAGGACAGCAGCGGCACCTTGTGTATCTCGTGCCTATGTGGAAGGCGACGCTCGATTTCGACATGCGCGTGAACGGGCGCGCGACGCCTGTTAAGGACATCGTGACGGGGCGCTCGTTTGACCGGCCGCTGGGCGGGTTCGCGGGCGTGAGCAATGTGGGGCTGGATGAAAATTGGCTGGGGAATCCGATGGCGATGGCCAATTTGTACGGATTCGGGCGGCTCGCGTGGGATCCGAATTTGAGTGCGGCTGCCATTGTGGACGAATGGACGAAGCTAACGTTTGGAAGCGATCCGCTGGTGGACCAGACGATTGATGGTATGCAATTGTCGTCGTGGCGGACCTACGAGGATTACACGGGGCCGCTCGGCGTGGGAACGCTCACGAACATTCTGGGGAGTCATTACGGCCCAGGAGTCGGGTCGGCGGAGCATAACGGTTGGGGGCAATGGTTTCGCGGCGAGCACGAAGGCGTCGGCATGGACCGAACGATTGCGACCGGCACAGGATACGTTGGGCAGTATTCTCCGGAAGTGCAGAGAGAATTTGAGACGCTGGCGGCGATGCCGGACAATCTGTTGCTCTTTTTCCATCACGTGCCGTACACGTACAAGCTACATTCGGGGCAAACCGTCATTCAGTACATTTACGACTCGCACTATGAAGGCGTCGAGCGCGTGAGGCAATACGTACACGAATGGGAATCGCTGCGCGGCCGGATTGACGATGAGCGGTACGCATTCGTGCTGGGACGGCTGAAATATCAGGTGGGGCATGCGATCGTTTGGCGCGACGCCGTTTGCGATTATTTCTGCCGCGTGTCTGGAATTCCCGATGCGCGCGGGCGCGTGGGACACTATCCCGATCGAGTCGAAGCCGAGGCGATGCGATTGGAGGGATACTCGCCAGTTGATGTGACGCCACCGGAGGATGCGTCGGGAGGGAAAGCAGTCGAGTGCAACCCTCCGACCCGAACGTGCTCGGCGCGGTTCCGCTTTGAGCGACCAGCCGGTTGGTACGAATTGGACGTTCAGTATTTCGACCTGAACAACGGCGCCT
>JASHWB010000164.1 GCA_030044295.1 Candidatus Acidiferrales bacterium | reverse complement strand
GGCAGAATTGCAAATCCACGGCTGGCCTGGAGCGCTGCACCGTGGCGGAGCTAGTCGTTCCGTAACTCCGCTATCGCATTGAACATACCCCGCGCCGCATGCTACGATTTTTGGCGCATTCAGGGATGAATCGTGATTGATAAGACGCTGAGAACTTGTGACGAAGCTGTGGAGAAGGTGTTTGATGGCGCCAGCATTATGTTCGGCGGCTTCGGGGACCCAGGCCTTCCGGGGCAGTTGATCGAAGCGCTGCGACGAAAGGGAGTAAGAAACCTTTCGGTCATTCACAACGGCGCGGGCGCGGGCGATTGGGCACTGGGCGGGCTGATCAAAGATGGCCGCGTGCGAAAAGTGACCGCATCCTTTCCCAACAACCCGGGCGCCATTTACTTTCAGGAGTTGTATCTGAAGGGCCAGATCGAGCTGGAGTTGGTGCCGCAGGGCACGCTGGCGGAACGCATTCGCGCCGCGGGCTCGGGAATCGGCGGATTCTTCACGCCGACTTCCGCAGGAACGGACCTCGGCAAGGGCAAAGAAACGCGCGTAATCGACGGCCGCGAGTACGTGTTCGAAAAGCCGCTGCACGCCGATTTCGCCATGATCCGCGCGCACAAGGGCGACCGGCTGGGCAATTTGCAGTTCCGGAAGGCGATGCGCAATTTCAACATCGCCATGGCGATGGCGGGCGGGGTGACGCTGGCGGAGGTGGACGAGTTGGTTCCAGTGGGAGGGATCGACCCGGAAGACGTCCACGCGCCGGGAATTTTCGTCGATAAAGTGGTGCACTGTCCGCGCCACCCCAAGCTGGTCGAAATCGGACCGCCGAAATAGCGAAACAACGGGAGAAACCTGTGAAACTCACACGAGACGGTGTGGCGTATCGAGTGGCTTGCGATCTACCTGATGGCAGTTACGTGAACCTTGGGATTGGTATTCCGACTCTGGTTTCGTCGTATCTGTCGCCGGAGAAAGAGATCATGTTCCATAGCGAGAACGGCATCCTGGGCATGGGCCCGATTGCCGCGCCAGGAACCGAGGACGTGGATCTGATCAACGCTGGCAAGCAGTACGTGACCATGCTGCCGGGCGGCAGCTTTTTCGACCACCCGATGTCGTTCGCGATGGTTCGCGGCGGCCATATCACGCATACCGTGCTCGGCGCGCTGGAAGTGGCGGCGAATGGCGATCTGGCCAACTGGCGCACTCCGGGAGAAAAAGTGCCTGGCGTCGGCGGTGCGATGGATTTGGCGTTCGGCATCAAGAATGTGTGGGTGACCACGACGCACGTGACAAACAAGGGAAAACCGAAAATCCTGAAGGCATGCACGCTGCCGCTGACGGCGCCGCACTGTGTGAAGCGCATCTACACCGACATGGCGTTGATCGACGTGACGCCCGAAGGGCTGCTGCTGCGCGAAGTGGCGCCAGGAATCGAAGTCGCGGACGTATTGGCGAACACCGACGCGCCGCTGAAAGTGGCGAAGGACTGTCAAGCAATGGCCATTCCCGAAAATATCCGCGGCGTGGCGCTGGCAGCGGCGTAAGAGCGACGAACTTTTCCCGGAGATATCTCTTTGCTCAAAGCCATCGACATGCATGTCCACATTCTGACCGGCGAACGCGCCAAGCAGGGCTGGGCGCCTACGGTAAAAGCCGGCCTGCCGATGAACACCGGTAAGTGGAGCAGCGACCCGGACGGCATGGCGGAAATGTATCAGAGCCTGGAGATGATGGCGGTGATCTTCGACGTGGACGGCGAAACGCGATCAGGCATCAAGATCGACAACTCCGAAACCGCCGCGTGGGTGAAGAAATATCCGCAGACGTTTATCGGGTTCGGCAGCGTCGATCCATGGAAAGGCAAGATCGCCGTCGAGGAAGTAAAGCGCTGCGCGGATATGGGCCTGCGCGGAATGAAATTCCAGCAGGCGGCGCAGGGCTTCGATCCCACGAATGAACGATTCTTCCCGATGTACGAAGAAATCGTCCGATTGAAATTGCCGGTGATTTTCCACACCGGCACGACCGCAGTGGCCGCGGGATCGCCCGGCGGCAAAGGAATCGTGCTGGAATATTGCAAGCCGATCCCGTACATCGATAACTTGGCGGCCTGGTTTCCGGAGATGCGCATCATCATGGCGCATCCCTCGTGGCCGTGGCATGACGATCAGCTCGCCGTCCTGCGGCACAAGGGCAACACGTACATGGACCTTTCCGGATGGGCGCCGAAATATTTTCCGCAATCGACAGTGCACAACATCAATACGCTGGTGCAGGATAAAGCGTTTTTTGGCACGGATTTCCCGATGATGACGCCGGAGCGATGGCTTTCGGAATTCGCCGAGCTGCCGCTGAAGGATTCTGTCCGGCCGAAAATTCTGCTGCTGAACGCCGCGAAATTTCTCGGCATCGAAGTTCCTTCCACGCAGACAGCAAGCAACTCCTGATTTGCTTTCCTGCTTCCGGTTCGCATCGCAGTCAGCTGCCGCTGCTTAGGTGGAGTAGCCCAGCCGCCAACGATGAATCGCGCCGGACTTGGAGGGCTTGTCTTTGGCTGGTTGCGGCCCGGAAGGCGCTCCGTAGAAAGTGCCTCCTCCCAGGATCGCATCAATAGCTGCAACAAGACTGCGAGCTGCCTGGGACTTGAGGACGTAGCCCTGCGCGCCGGCGCGGCGGACTTCGGACTCCAGGCTTTCGGATTCGTGGGTCGTGAAGATGAGCACCGGGAAGTTCATGTCCTTGTTACGCATGCGGACGCAGGCTTCGAGGCCGCTCATTTTGGGCATGCTGATATCGAGGACAATGACATCCGGCTTGAGCGAGCGGGCGAGCGAGATGGCCTGATCGCCATCGGCAGCTTCGCCGGCGATCTGCCAATCGGGGCGATGTTTAGCGAGCAGCGACCGAACGCCTTCTCGCAGAACTTCGTGATCGTCAACCATTAGGATATGGACTGGCATCGCGGTACTTCCTTCCAAATAGACTAATTTTGCGAGGCAGCGGCCGGGGAGATGTCCTGAAGCGGAATCGTCGCACGAACCCGCGTGCCATGGCCATTGGAGGAGATGTCCAGCGATCCTCCCAACTGGCGCAGCCGTTCGCTCATACCCCGCAGTCCAACTCCCAGCGATCCCATCCAATCCTGCCCGCCTTGCTCCAGCACGGCGGGCGGCAGGCCATTGCCATGGTCCGTAACTTCGAGCGTTACGAGATTACCTTGGCGGTCGATGCGAACGATGGCATCCGGACTGCCGGAGTGCCGTTGCACGTTGGTCAGGCATTCCTGCAGAACTCGAAAGAGGACCAGCTCAGCATCGCGGCTAAGGCGGCCGAAACCATCCGGGATTCTGAAGTCGATTTTGATTCCGCTTCGCCTAGAAAATCCATCGAGGTACCACGACGCAGCGGAGCGGAGTCCCATTTCCTCAAGCATCGGCGGATAGAGAAGATATGAAACGCTGCGAACTTCCTTGAGGCAGGTATCCACCAACTCGGCACACGCGGCCAGATCACCCGAACATTCCTCGGGCGCGTTCATCGATTCCAGCCGAATCTTCAATACGGAAAGATACTGGCCGAGGCTGTCATGGATCTCGCGGCCGATGCGGCGGCGTTCCTCATCCTGGGAACGAAGCAAGTGAAGAGAGAGCTCGCGCAACGCTTTCTCCGAGTCGCGAATCGCTCCCCACGATAACTCCAGATTCTTCTGCGCCAGCATGCGCTCGGTTAAATCGCGGGTGACCTTACCGAAACCAACCAGACGGCCGGATTCGTCGTGGATGGCGGTGATTACGACGCTGGCCCAGAAGTTGGAGCCATCCTTGCGAAGACGCCAACCCTCGTCCTCAAAACGGCCTTCGCGTGCGGCGGTTTCGAGAGCTAGTCTGGGCCTCTCGGCGCGCAACCCAGGCGGATAAAAGCAGGAAAAATGGCGGCCGATGATCTCCGAGGCTTTGTAGCCCTTGATGCGCTCCGCTCCGGCATTCCAGCTGGTGACGTAGCCATCGACATCAAGCATGAAGATCGCGTAGTCTTGAACGCCTTGCACGAGGAGATGAAAACGGTGTTCCTGTTCATGCAAGAGGGACTCGGTGCGCTTCTGTTCCGTCAGATCGCGCGTGACTTTGCCGAAGCCGATCAATTCGCCGGCTTCGTTGCGCAGGGCGGTGATCGTGAGACGAGCCCAAAAGCGGCTGCCGTCCTTGCGAATCCGCCAGCCCTCGTCTTCGACGCGGCCGACTTCGCTCGCCATCTTCAATAGCTTCTCTGGTTTGCCGGACTGTACATCTTCGGCGGGATAAAAGCGCGAGAAGTGGCTGCCGAGAATTTCGGCGCGCGTATAGCCCTTGATACGCTCCGCGCCCGAGTTCCAACTGGTGACGCGACCTGCGGCGTCCATCATAAAGATCGCGTAATCCTGAACGGCGTTGATGAAGTGGTCGAGGCTGGGGTCGGCCTGCGGAGTGATGGAAGAATCGCCAGGCTGCTGCCGCGGCGCCGCAAGCGGTTCTTCGGGCGCAACCGCGGAGTGCTCATTACAGATTTCGGCGAGCGCCTGCGCGTCACGCTCCAGACGGAAATTCTGCATCGGATAGGCGCAGCGCAGCGAGAAGG
>JASHWB010000163.1 GCA_030044295.1 Candidatus Acidiferrales bacterium | reverse complement strand
CTTGGCGACCGCGACCGCGCGATCAAGCCCGCCCAGATAATCCACCAACCCAAGCTGTTTCGCCTGCGACCCCGTCCATACGCGCCCTTTGGCGATCTGATCGATCGCTTGCACGCTCATGTGCCGGTCCGCCGCAACCGTCTGCGTAAACGTCTGATATGTTTCCTCCAGTGACTTCTGAATGTATGCCGCTTGCGTCGGGGTGAAATTCTGCTGATCGGAAAAGAGCGTCGCGTTTTCGCTCGTCGCCACGAAATCCGTGCTCAGCCCCAGCAAGCTATAGAGTCCGGCGAGGTTCATCTTCCCCGCCAGCACTCCGATCGACCCTGTCTCCGTATCCGGCTCCGCCACGATTTTTGCCGCCGGCACGGAAATCCAATAGCCGCCCGACGCCGCCAAATCGGCCATCGACACCACCACCGGCTTTTGCGTCTCCGCCAGTTCCACTTCCCGCCGGATCACTTCGCTCGCCACCACTGACCCGCCGCCCGAATCCACGCGCAGGACGATGGCCCGCACGCCGTCATCCTTGCGCGCATCGCGCAACGCCGCGGCGATTGTGTCACCGCCCATCACCATGCCGCTCGTCAGACTTTCGCCTGAATCGCCCGACGCAATGTCGCCCGTCGCGTACACCACCGCGATCTGCGGTCCGCCCGAAAGACCCGGCACCCGCTCGTAATTCTCGTAGCGTCCGAGCGAGACCGGATTCCACCCGCCGCGCTCGCGGAAATACCCCTGCACCTGGTCCCAATACGCCAGCCGGTCAACCAGCCCGTCGCGCACCGCCTCGCTTCCCGAAAACGGACCGCTCGCCACCAGCGTTTCGAATTTCTCCCGTTCCATGTGCCGCGCTTCCGCCGTGTCCGCCAGATACTGGCCGAAGACGCCGTTCAGCACTCCCTCGACTTCTTCCCGGTGCGGAGGCGTGAACTTTTTCTCCGTGTACGTGTTGTACGCCGTCTTGAACTCCGCGATGTGATACACCTCCGGCACCACTTTTAGTTTGTCCAGCGTGCCGCGCAGGAACAACGCCGACGCCATCATGCCGGTAATGCTCAGCGGATTCGTGGGCACCAGCCACACCTGCGAGCACGCGCTCGCCAGGTAGTATTCGGGATTCCCCACGCCGTCGTAGCCCAGATAGCAGACGTTCGGCTTGCCGCTCTTGCGAAATGCCAGCAGGTGCTGCCGCAGCTCCTCAATCTTCGCCCATCCGCCGCTCAGCGGCCCAATCCGCACCACCAGTCCCGTGATCCGCGAATCGTTGCGCGCCGAATCCAGCGCATCCACATAATCGTGCAGCACCGCCGGAGCGTTGCCTGTCAGCTCGCCGAGCGCGCTCACGGGCGCCTGATCTTCAATATCGCCATTCACGTCCATTAGCAGCACGGATTTCCCCAGCAGCTCGAGCTGCCGTGGCCTCAGCGCTACCCACACAATTGCCACAAAAAATAGCACCACGACGGTGATGATGATGGCTCGCCGCTTTCCCCATGTCATAGGAATCTTCCCCCTGCTCTCGCCGAATGCTCCCGTTGCCGAACGTCCGGTTGCCGAATGCGCGTCTGCCGAAGCTCTCTTTGCCCCGCCGCGAAATCAGACACAAAAGCCCGTGCCGCACATTTCCGCGCACCGGTCAGTTTGAATTTCCTTAATCGTCGCCCAAGCAGTCAAAAAACAATTGACTCATTACCCAGCGCCTCGATTGCCAGCGCCAACGCGAGGCGCGAGCCACGGAATGGGTCAGTTTGAATTTTCTTGATCGTGACACAAGCAGTCGAAATTCAAACTGACCCACTATCATTTTTCCGCCTACCCTAGCACGCCTTCGCCCCGCACTGCCACTGTCCGCCGAGAGGGGTAGTGTGTGAATTTGCCTATCGGGTCTCAGATTCAAAATCACACACTACCCCGAGAGGACGGCGGCGTCACTTGAAACTAAGAGACCGGCCGATCTTGGCCCTGTGTTTTCGAATTTCAGGGTGCCCCACGCTCGATGTCAGAGCGTGGGGCTTTTTTGCCCTAGGACATTTTTCACTGCCGGGATTCTCCTCTGACTCTTCCCGCCGCAGACGGAATTATCCGAATTTTGCTTTATCATGTCCTAGCGTTCCGCTCTATCCCGATGACGCCTCCTCTCGGAACTCCTCGCCTCCTCCTTCGCCCGCTGGGACTTTCAGACGCCGGGCAAATCCAGATCGTCTTTCCTCAATGGGAAATCGTCCGCCATCTCGCCGCTCGGGTTCCGTGGCCCTACCCGTCCGATGGCGCGCTTACCTTCGTCCGCGACGCCTCGCTTCCCGCCATCGCCCGCGGAGAAGCATGGAAATGGACTCTTCGCCTCAAGTCCGATCCCGTCCGCATCATCGGCGGCATCGATCTGCAAAAGTCCGAGGATGATAATCGCGGCTTCTGGCTCGATCCCGCATTTCATCGCCAGGGCCTGATGACCGAAGCCGCCAACGCCGCTACCGCCTTCTGGTTCGACGTTCTCCAATTCCCCATTCTGCGCACTTCCAAAGCAGCAGCGAATATCGCCTCGCGCCGCATCTCGGAAAAGCAGGGCATGCGTGTCGTTGGAGTCACCGAACGCGACTACGTCTCCGGCCGCCTGCCAGCCGAAGTCTGGGAAATCACCGCTGAAGAATGGCGCAAGCGCGTTGCCCCTCGCTTCGTGTAACGCTGCACTTTAGCGCAGCTTCGGTCCTGCCAAAACTACCTGTCCCTAAACTGGCCACAAGACCAGTAGGAACCTGTCCTCCGCAATTGCTAGGTTGGTTCGATGGCTCGCCATCGCGTCGGCGAGCCGTCCGGGAAGTTCGCGGCTCGGGCCGAGAAATTCGCCGTGCGGCCGGCGCCGCGAAATCAGGGGACGGCTTAGGAGGAGCACCAAACAGGATGGGAGTTAATGCCGTCAGACGGGCCCGATACTGGCCAATTCACAGCAAATTTAGGAGCCGTACCGACAGGAGAATTGAACGCATGACGCTGCAAGCCCCGCCCTCGCCGCCAGTGTCACAGGGTCCGTTTGAATTTCTTGATCGTGACACAAGCAGTCGAAATTCAAACGGACCGGTACTTCCACGCCATCCGAAATCTCCAATTGTTTCGTTTTCTATTCGCTTTTGGCCGTTGCTGAAGGGCGGAACACCCAATCAACCTTGGACACATGTAAATGGCAGAAAATAAAGTAGTTGGAAAATCAAGGGCGGAACATCCCGGTGCATCTTCTCATGCGCAATTTTCGGCTCTAACTTCTAAAACAACCCGGGGCTGCTTTCCAAGAGCCGCCGCACGAAGGGGCGCAATTGCTGGCCGCCGGTGATCGCGCTACAGTGGAGCGTTCACGGGTAGCACAGCGAAAAGTGGAGAACTGATGACTGCTTTGGCATGGATTGTCGTGGTGGTGATTGCGGCGGTGATTGTGGCGGCCGTGGTATGGGGCGCCGGCGCGGGTCGCCGCGCCGAGGAACAGATCGCCGCGGCGCGCCAGGAATTGCAAACCTCCATCGTCTCGCAAACGCAGTCCATGAACGCCCAGCTTGGCCAATTGGTGCAATCGGTGACGCAGCAGCTCGGGCAGGTCCGCCACGAGTTGCAAACGGGAATTGCCTCAAGCGGTCAGCTCGCCACCGAAGCGCAAAAGGAAGTGGCCCTCAGGCTGCAGTCGTCCACCGACGCGCTGGTGCAGATGAGCCAGAAAATCGGCGAAGTGCAAAAGACTAGCGAAGACCTTTCGCAGGCGGCGCAAACGTTGCAATCGGTCCTCGGTGGCGCGAAGACGCGCGGCACGCTCGGCGAAGTCACGCTTGAACGTCTGCTGGAGGACGCTTTGCCGCGCGGCGTCTACGAAATGCAGCATCGCTTTGCATCCACGGGCGTGATCGTCGATGCCATCGTGCGCACCGGCGACCGCGTGCTGCCGGTCGATTCGAAGTTTCCGCTGGAGGCGTACCGCAGGCTCGCCATGGAAGAAGATGCGGCGCGGCGCGAGTTTTGCACGGCGGTGCGCAAGCACGCCGACTCCATCGCCGAAAAATACATCCTGCCCGAGGAGCACACTCTCGATTACGCCCTGATGTTCGTGCCGTCCGAGGGCGTTTATTACGAGCTGCTGCGAAGCGAAGATTCGAAATACGGTCTGCTCGACGAGTATTGCCGCGGCAAGCGCGTCTTTCCCGTGTCGCCCAATACGTTTTACGCCTGCCTCAGCGCCATCGCCGTCAGCCTGCAAGGGCAAAAAATCGAGGAAAATGCGCGCCATCTCCTCGCGAATCTGGCTGGACTGAAAAAGCAGTTGGATTCGTTCGCTGAAGTTTACGAAAAGCTTGGGAATCACCTGCGGCACGCGCAGCAGAACTACGAAGAGGCAGACAGCCGCCTCGGCCGCGCGCGCAATTCCGTCGAGCAGATGTCGCAAGGCGCATTGCCGGAAGACGCGCCGAAGTTGCTCGAAGCGGCGGCGCGGGAGTAATCGCTACAGCGAGGAGTAGGCAAAGGCGAGCAGCGTGCGTTCGTCACCCGGTACGGCTTGGTTGAGTATGCGGGCCAGGTCACGACGTTCGGAGTCGACGTTGCGCGGACGATGCGACAACCGCTGCGCCAACTTCTTGATCCGGCGGCGCTGGTTGGCTTGGTCGCGCGGCGCGAGCCGCGCGGCTGCTTCCAAATAGCGCGCCGCTATCGATGGATCGGGCGGTGGAACCACGCGCGCATCAAACGTAAAGTCGCCCGAACGGTTCGCCTGCACCTCGATCGGCGCGAAGTTGTTTGCGCCGCCGCTCGTGCGGACCCACTGCACGTCACCTCGCAAAAAATGAAGCACGTCGGGGCTCGTATTTTCGACCACCAGATTGAGCTTCGTGTCCGATCCGCGAACGCGGATGGTCATGCTGCCCTTTTGCGCCGGTTGAAGCGTCGGATGCGGCGCTTCGAATGCGAGCGAGACGAACGTCGTTGAAGTGCTCCACTGTACGCCGGGAGCGCTGACAGCCACCGGCGCGGGCCCGGGCGCAGTGCCTGGTGGCGCAATTGTCGCCAAGCATTCGGGCGATGCGGCGAGCACGAGCGCTGGATGCGAGTTGATCGTGATGCTGTCGGCGGTCGCGTCGCCTTGCAGATCGGGACCGCAAACCCAGAAACTTTCGCGCAGCGAGACGAACGGCGGGATCGTTGCCGACTTCGGTTCGCTCGCGCCGCTCGCCGGATCGATCAGCGTGGCTGCGATGGTCCCTTCCGCTTGCGCCAGCAGATACGTTGCGGTCGCGGGCGCGGTGAAATGCGCGCGGCCGGTGCCATCGGTTGTTACGCTTTCGCCATCGCTAAGCGCCACGGTGACGCCAGCGGCGAGCTTTCCGCCCGCTCCGAAGACGGCGAGCGTCGCGGGATGCGCGGCCATCAGCTTTGGCGGTAGGACGATCGTCACAGCCGGCATCGAGAATGGCGCCGCTTCGCTTTGCGCCGCTTTCGGATGCGCGAATGCGCAGCCAGGAACAAGAGACAGTGCGATGAGAGAAGCGAGTCCGATGGAAGAAAAAATCCACACGCTTCGCGAACACCGCTCAGAATGCGGCGCCCGGAAAAGCGAAAGGATGTCCGAAACGTTGTGCGACGAAGACATTAATCGAGGCGCACGACGAAGGTTGTGAGCTGGTCGCTCGCGCGGAGTTGCGCGGCCAAATCCCGAGCAGCTGCTTCGGTGGGCACGCGGCCGACGCGGACGCGATAGAAAAGCCCCGCGGGCGAGTCGTATGACACGATCGCGATCGGCGAATATCGCGCGGAAAGTCCGGCGCGGAGGCGTTCGGCATTCGCCTCCACTTCAAACGCGCCCACCTGCACGCCAAAGAAACCAAGTGATGGGTTCGGGCCGGAGACAACTTGCAATCGGACGGGAGCGGTGCCGGGGCCAACGACGCCCAGCGCTTCCGCCGCGGAGTACGAAAGGTCGATGATGCGATTGGCGACGAACGGTCCGCGGTCGTTGATGCGCACATCTACCTGGCGGCCGTTCGCCAGATTCGTCACCTGGACGATCGAGCCAAAGGGCAGCGTGCGGTGCGCGGCGGTCATTTGGTGCATGTTGTAAATTTCGCCGTTGGAGGTGCGGCGGCCGTCGAACGGCGCTCCGTACCAAGAGGCGATGCCCTCTTCGACGTACGCACCAGGCGCAGCGGGCGGCGCGACGCCGGGAGGGCGCGTTGAAGGCGAGGGGAATTGCGCGCCGGGCGTCGGTGGAGGGTAGGGCGCTTGTTGCGGCGCCGGAGCGGACGCGGGTGCTTGCGTTGTGTAGGTGCGATGCGCGCATCCGGCGACCATCAACGAAAATGCGAGAGCGATTGCAAACCGGAAGGGGTGATGGCGAGAAAGCAAATCAGTAAAGAGAAACCGAGCACTTCGATTCGCGGGGAGGAACCTTCGCGCGAGCAGACTCACGAAATATCCCGGTTTACGGGGTAGAACACTCCGGTATTATAGGAACGCGTCCAAATTCTCGCAAGGAAACGAATTGGCTCTCTCACCGCGCGCTCGATGGAAGATCGAGCAATTTCAGAAAAAACTGAGCGGAATCTTCAGCGGGCAGAAGGCGCCGCCGCGCCCAAAGATTTGTCCGGCCTGCGGATCGCTGGTGGGCATTACGGCCACGCACTGCCATCAATGCGGGGCGAATCTGACCTTTTCGCTGGCGGCAGCAAGTAAGTCGCTCAGCCGGTTGCTTCCGGAACAATCGCCTGTGACGTACGGAATCCTGACGATGTGCTGCGCGATTTACGTGGCTACGCTGCTGGTTACCGTCCGAATGACGGGATTCCAGATGCCGAGCGGCGGATGGGAGGCGATTTTTGATCTTGGCGCGATAAGCAACCGCGTCCTCGTCAGCGCGGGAGCATCGCTGCCGTTTCGCGGAGTTTTTGGCATGCCAGGTTTAGCCGATCTGAATCAGCCGTGGAGATTGCTTACCGCCGTATTCTTGCACGGGAGCATTCTGCACATTGCCTTCAACATGTGGGTGCTAATGGATATCGGCCCGGTGGTAGAGGAGATGTACGGATCGGCCCGATACCTTTTTATTTTTGTCGTTACCGGAATTGGCGGATACGTGCTGAGCGGGTTCATTGGAAATTTCAGCATGGGCGCATCCGGGGCTTTGCTCGGGCTGATTGGCGTGTTGTTAGCAATAACCATGGGGCGGCGAAGCGCAAGCATGCAGATGCTTCGGAGCAACTTGATTCGCTGGCTGATTTACATTGCGATTCTAGGGTTCGTGTTTCACTTCGTTGACAATTGGGCGCACGCGGGCGGGTTCGTTACTGGATTTATCATGGGCAAGCTGATGGTGAGCCGACCGCCGGCTTCCGCGGAAGAACGGAAACGAGCGTATGTCCTGGGCTGGGCCGCGGGACTGGCAGTAGCGGCCAGCTTCGCAATCGTCATATACATGCTGCTGAGTCCAACTACCGTCTAGAGGAACTTTCGCCGCCTCATTGCACCGTGGGCGTTTCGACGTGCAATTGCCGCGATACGACGAAGCTGTAATGCAGCCCCGAGATGATCACAAACGTCGCCACGCAATAGCCGCAAAGCTCCCGGGCGATCCATAGCGCATCCGGATGCCAGATGGTGAGCACGAGGGCCATCACGATCAGCACGATTTCGAAAAACGTAGTGGCCTTGCCCCAAATGCTCGGCGGAAACGGGCGGTAGCCGACCACGAGCAGAATCACGGCGCAGGCGATCAGAAGCAAGACGTCGCGCCCAAGAACGAGAATTGCCAGCCACCAGCCGATTTTTCCCTTCAGCGCCAGCACAAAATACGAGGAGGAAAGCAACAGCTTGTCGGCGATAGGATCGAGGTAAGCGCCGAGCGGCGTGCGCTGATTCAGATTGCGGGCCAGCAGACCATCGAGGCCATCGCTGAGGCCGGCGAGAATCAGTATGCCGAGAGCGATGGTGTAGCGGTCGTACTTGATGGCCATAACGAAGAACGGCAGAAACGCCAGGCGAACAAACGTGAGCTGATTCGGGACTGTGAATATCCGCGTTTTCATTGGCACGATTGCGGCGCGGCCTGGAACGCCCTGCAGGACATGATCGCCTCAGGCGAACTGCGCA
>JASHWB010000162.1 GCA_030044295.1 Candidatus Acidiferrales bacterium | reverse complement strand
AGAACCTGATGAAGCTAGCCGACGCGATGCTGATCGGCGGCGCGATGGCATACACCTTTCTGAAATCGCAAGGCAAACCGGTGGGGAAGTCGCTGGTTGAAGATGACAAGCTCGATTTGGCGAAGGATCTGCTCGAAGAAGCTCGAAAGCGGAATTTCAAGCTACTGCTCCCCCTGGATCACGTGATTGCCGAGTCGCCCGAATCGACAACAACGAAGACCGTCGATATCGATGCGACCCCGCAAGGTTGGATGGGACTCGACGTTGGGCCGAGGACGGTGGAGCTCTTCGGTAAGGAAATCGCGAAGGCGCGCACGATCGTGTGGAACGGTCCGCTAGGGATGTTCGAAAAGCCGGCGTTCGCGAATGGTACCCTCGGAATCGCGCGCGCAGTGGCAGCAGCTACCCAATCAGGCGCCACTTCGATCATCGGCGGCGGCGATTCGGTTGCAGCGGTCGAGCAGGCGGGAGTAGCCAGCCAAATTTCGCACATCTCGACCGGCGGCGGCGCGTCACTGGAATTCTTGGCGGGCGAAAAGCTTCCTGGCGTGGAAGCGCTCGCAGATAAGCCGGACAGGTAGCGAGAGAATCGAATGCGGCGTCCCGTAATCGCTGGCAACTGGAAGATGTACAAGACGCGGGCGGAGACGCTCGCCTTCTTTCGCGATTTCCTGCCGCTGGTCGAAAGCTCAAGGCATTGCGACATCGTGGTTGCGCCGCCGTTCACGGCGATCGGTGCGGCGGCAGAAGCGGCGCGCGGGACCAAAATCGCCATCGCCGGGCAGGATCTGTACTGGCAGACGGAGGGAGCGTTCACCGGCGAAGTTTCCGGAAAGATGCTAGCGGAATCCGGCTGCGCGTACGTGATCGTGGGCCATTCGGAGCGGCGCCAGTACTTCGGCGAAACGGATGAGTCCGTGCAGCGTAAGACGAAAGCGGCGCTGGAGGCGAAACTGACGCCGATCGTCTGCGTGGGCGAATTGCTGGCCGAGCGGGAAGGGAACCAGACCGAAGCGGTGCTAAAGAGGCAATTCGATGGCGCGCTGACCGCGTTGACCCCTGCGGAGTTCTCGCGTATTCTTATCGCTTACGAACCAGTGTGGGCAATCGGCACGGGGCGCACCGCTACGCCGGAAATCGCGGCCGAAGCTCACCGGTTTATTCGGGGATTAGCCGCTGCACAGTTCACGCACGAGCAAGGCTCCGCGCTCCGGATTCTCTACGGCGGCAGCGTGAAACCCGATAACATCAAGGGATTGATGGCGCAGGCGGAAATTGACGGGGCGCTGGTGGGCGGCGCGAGCCTGGACGCGAAATCCTTCGCGGAAATCGTGAATTACTAGAGAGCGCGCGCGAATCGCAGCGCGATATTACTGGAAGGGACGGAACGGAAATGCCACGCTGGGCAAAATGGGCTGTGTCGATCATCGTAGCCGCCGCGCTGGTGGCGGTGGGCTGGCGTTTCATGGTGCTGCTGGTGACCATGCACATCCTGGTCTGCTTTGTGCTGATTATCGTCATCATGCTCCAGAGCGGCACGGCTGCTGATTTGGCGGGCGCGTTCGGCGGCGCCGGCAGCCAGACGGCCTTTGGCCCGCGCGGCGCGACAACGTTTCTATCGCGCGCCACCACATGGTGCGCGATCTTTTTCATGATGACTTCCATGGCGCTTTCCGTGAAGCGCGCGGGACCGAACGCTGCGGCGATTGGTTCGCTGCTGGAGCAAACCACGGCGCCTGCGCCCGTAAACACGACGCCGGCCGCGGCGAAGCCTCCCGCACCTGCGCCGGCAAAGTCTGCCCCGGTTCCGGCAGCGCCAGCGCCTGCGGCGCCTTCGAACTCGAATCAGCAGAAGCCGGCGAACGGCGCGCCTGCGCACAAATAGCGGCTTCTGTTACAATTCCCTCGTTCTATCCACGAGGCTCGGTCCAAGCGGGAGTGGCGGAACTGGCAGACGCACCAGCTTGAGGGGCTGGCGGTAGCAATACCGTGGAGGTTCAAATCCTCTCTCCCGCACCATTTCCCGTTCGAATTTGTCCGGCGGAATTTGGATTCCTCAAAGTTCTTTTCGCATGAAAACGCAGGGCATTCTCCTGCCCGTACTGAGTACGTGCTCGCCGACTCGCAAATCCTGAAAACCATTTGTTCGGTAAAAATCTAGGGCGCACAAGGAAGCCGCCACATCTATACATTTTGCTCCCTGCGAGCGAGCCGCACTTTCAGCCGCCAGAAGCAGAGCCGTCCCGACTCCTTTTCGAGCGCAGTCCCCGCTGACGTAGACTGCAGTCCGATGCTTTCCGTCATCGACGCGATAAGACGAAAACCCCACTATCTGATCTGCCTTCCCTAATTCGCGATTCACTGCGACGAAGAACATCTCGCCTGTCTCCATGGCTCTTCTGTAGACTCCACCCGTGCGGGGCCTTGCCCAGTCTTGGACGATTTTCTGATCGTAATACCGCGCGGCGAGAGAGCGAATCGATTCGATGTGTACTGCTGCGATCGAATCACAATCTTCTATTGCAGCGCGGCGGACCGACGGATTTTCGGTGGCCATTCCGGTGTCGTCCAGGGTTTTGCTGAGAGCATACCACGTAGGCCGTAGCATGCGGCCGGAGCAGCGCTTTCAATGCGTGCAGTGCTTCGGTATGATGGCGGGTTCGAATCGAGATGCGATTCTTTCCTGCATTGTTCCGCGACGGAAGAGACCTAAAAAATAGAGCACGCGCGAAAGACTCTATCCGCGGCTCGGCTGTTCCGGCAGTGCTGCTGTTCCTTGTGCTGATCGTTTTCGTCGGGATCACGGTCTATCTTTTTGCCATCCGTTATTTCGCGCCGCCTGCGCCGATCACGAATGTTGGCGCGCAGATCGATCATCAATACAATCTGACGCTTTACGTGACGGGCATCGCGTTCGTGCTGGCGCAACTCGGCTTGGGCTGGGCCGTGTTTCGCTATCGTGATCGGGGCAAGCCCGCGCGCTATACGCGAGGGCACACTGTGCTCGAAATCACATGGGCGGTAGTAACGGCGGTTGTGTTTTTAGGGCTCGGCGCTCTGGCGGCGAGATCGTGGGCAGAGACACGACTGACGAAGGCGGCGGCTGGTGCGATTCAGGTGGAAGTGACGGAAGAACAGTTCGCTTACTACTTTCGCTATCCCGGCCCGGACGGAAAATTCGGACGAATCGATCCGGATTTGGTCAGCGCGCCAACCGGAAATCCGCTGGGCATCGATCCGAATGATCCAGCAGGACGCGATGACATTGTCGCATCCACGCTGACGGTGCCGGTGAATCATCCGGTGGAACTGACGATTCGTTCGCAGGACGTGATTCACAACTTTTTCGTCCGCGAGCTGCGCTTGCAGCAGGACGCCGTACCGGGAATGAC
>JASHWB010000161.1 GCA_030044295.1 Candidatus Acidiferrales bacterium | reverse complement strand
GATCGATCCGAACACGCTCATCTACTCTTCCGATCTGATTCCGCACGAATTTACCCATTCCTGGAACGGCAAATATCGCCGGCCATACGACCTCGCCACGCCGGATTTCCAGACGCCCATGAAGGACGATCTGCTATGGGTGTACGAAGGCTTGACGGAATATTACGGCGAAGTTCTAACCGCGCGAGCCGGCTTTTGGAATCCGGAAATGGCTCGCGAAGTTCTCGCTTTTGTTGCTAGCAGGGCGGCGAATCGCCCTGGGCGCGACTGGCGGCCGCTGCAGGACACCGCTGATTTTGCTTCCGTACTTTACGACGCCAATCTCGATTGGTCCAATTGGCGCCGCAGCACGGACTTTTATCAGGAGGGCGAGCTGCTCTGGCTCGACGTCGATTCCACGCTGCGCCGCCTTACGAATGATCAAAAATCCATGAACGATTTCTGCCGCGTCTTTTACGGCGGACCTGGCGGTAAGCCTGCGCTGAAGACGTATACCTTCGACGATATCGTCTCGACGCTGAACGGCCTCACTCCGTACAACTGGTCAGGATTCCTGCGCAAGCGGCTGGACTCGCTGGCCGCCGATACGCCAACCGAATCGGTCGAAAACAGTGGATGGAAGCTCGTTTACAACGACAAGCCGAATCAATATCAACAAGTCGTCGCAGTGGTCCGGCACCGCTTGGACATGACGCTCTCGCTGGGGCTGCTCCTATCGGACAGCGGCTCCGTGCTGGACGTGATCCATGGAAGCCCGGCGTACGACGCAGGAATTGGTCCCGGCATGAAAATTACCGCCGTTGACAGGAAGCAATTCACGCCGGACGCTCTAACGCAAGCAATTACCGCCGCGAAATCGAGCTCCGCGCCAATCGACCTGATGATCGCCAATGGACCCCAATTTCAGACTGATTCGGTGAATTACCACGGCGGCCTGCGGTACGCGCACCTGGAGCGCGACGCCAGCAAGCCGGATTATCTGACGCAGATCTTCAGCCCGATGCCGCTCGGGCAATAACTGCCGCCGGCTCGCTCTCAGCGCGACGCGGTGGCCAACTGCTCGCGCTCCTCGCGCTTTTCTATTTCCACTTCACGCAAGCCGATCTTTCCGGCGAAACTCCGGTAGGTGTAGATTGTGTAGCCAACTGCCAGCGCCATCCCGATGGCACACCAGATCAACCCAATCTTCAGGCCGTGATCGGATGCTTTAGAGTTCGCGATCGTCAGCGCTTGAAACGGATTCAAGCTCGACGGCAGCACATTGGGATACAAACTGAACATGACACTGGTCAGCATCCCCACCAAATATGCGCAAGATGCTCCGAATGCCAGCCGTTCCTGCTTAATGCGGTTATACCACTTGATTCCGAAAAGGCCTGTTAAGGCTATCACTGGGAAAACGATTCCCCACGGATGGTCGCGGAAACTCAAGAAGAGCTGAGGCAGCGTTTGGAAGCTGATTGCGGTAATTACAGCCGTCAGTGCCAGAAGCGCCCACCAGAGAGTGGACGCGGACTTCATTGCCCGTGAACGAATCTCACCGTGCGTCTTCACGGCCAGCCAGCTGGCGCCGTGTAGCGTTAGCGCCGCGAGCGCAATCAGGCCTACGATCACCGTGTACCAGTCCAAAATTCCCGTGCGACCGACAGGCTGGAAGTTCGTCAACAGCGGCTCGAAAAAATGCCCCGAACCGTTCAACGGAACTCCCCGCACGACATTGCCGAGCGCCACCCCATAAAAAAACGTGAGCAAAATGCTCGCCAACGCAAAACCTATGTCCCAGAGTCGCGACCAAATCGGCCCCCCGACGTGCCCGCGGAACTCTACGGAAACGCCGCGAATTACCAGTAGCCATAGCACCATCATCAAAGGAAGATAAAATCCCTTGAATCCTTCGGCGTAGAGCGCAGGAAACGCGAAGTATAGGGCCACGCCGGCGGCCAAAAGCCACACTTCGTTCCCGTCCCACACTGGCCCGATCGAGCGAAGCATTACGCGGCGTTCCGCGGCGTTCCGCGCCAGCCACAAGTGCAGTACACCCACTCCCAAGTCAAAACCGTCAAGTACCACGTACCCAGCCAGCATGACTGCCACCAGGCAAAACCAAAGAGTCCCCATCGCTCTCCTTCCTAGGCCGCTGACGGGCCCTGCTTAATTTCGCGGAAACCGAGAAACAAAAATCGAATTCCCAAAACTATGTGCAGTACTACAGCTACAGCCGCGAAAAGCGGCGCCATCGTTTTCAGAATTCAGTTCAGTAAGGGCAGCTCTATCGCCAGGTCCGGGACGATACAAATGGAACGGTGCCGTAAAGGCTAGATTCAATCGATGTACTGCCAACGCGTCTGCCACCGCTCGTTCTCCACTTCAAGCCCCCGCGCTGCGGGCGCAGGCGGGTGAAACCTCCGCCAACCTTGGACCGTGCGGGCGCTGCGCTCCGCACAGAATCGGCTGCGATTGCCATCACGATATAACATCGCGGCGCGGCGGGGCAAGTCTTAACCTGCGCCGCTTTTAAGGTCTTTACCTGATAAAAGTGTTGGAAATTACAAGGTTTTTAGCGGAAATACCGGAGCCGCGTCTTGTCCAAACTCACTTCGGGGCGCACGAGACGACGCAGAAAAGGCCTCGGCGGATCGGAGTCCGTCGTGATGACCTGAAAGTGCGGCTGGCGTCCAGAAGCTTGCATGGCGGCGGGGCTGCTGCCCGTCCCTTTTGCGCTACCGCTGAGGCTCACTACCGCCAGCCCGGAGACAACGAGGCAAGTTGCGAACGTTTTTGTGGCAAGCTGCCAGCCGTGAAAATCCTCTTTCAGCCACGATGGTTTCAGCCGGGTCAGAAGGAACGCGCCGAGGAAAATCACCGCAAAACGAACCCCGGAAATTGCGTTCACCATGGCTGGATGCGTCAAGCTGATCGCAAAGACCACCAAGTCCTTTGGGCGCTATCCGGCCTCGCACTTAACTGGAACTAAAGCAAATGAGTTGGTGACTTCTGGATTCCTGCGGGCGGGCATGCACTTATCAAGAGCACCGACCGGGGTTGTAGGCGCCGCGGATCTCTCCTCGAATCCGCGGCTTGTGTGGGGCTGGGTGGAACGGATCCCGCCCGTGATTTTGTTAGTGGATGGTCACGCCCGGCTCATCAGCCGACTCTGACGGCTTCCTCTCGTCCTTGAAACTCCACTCGCGTGATCCGATCCTTGTTCGAGAAGATCTGTGAAGTATTTGCTTTGCGGTTCAGCTTGACCCAGTGGCAAGGCACAGTGGCTACTAACTTGCCATCGTGGAGAACGCGAAGTTGATCCTGTGATTCGTTCGCCTTGAGCGTGTATTGGCCGGGATTCAGCTGCGTTTGTCCGATTTCCATCGTTTGGGTCACGTCGTAGCGCGTTGAATCCGTGCGCGTCGAGGCCCAAGCGACGGCTGCAAAAAAGATAACTGCGATGACTGCAAGACATTTCTTTCCGTAAATACGCATTGCCTGTACTCCTCCTACGGGGTTGCATGACGCTATGGCAAGTTTTACTTGCCCTGTCACTCCGTTTTTTTCGAGGGCGTGGCGCGAGCGATAAAGCCTCGCGGGACGCTCACTTAGTTAGACGCGAACGTTTGCCAATTGGCATATAAGGTGAAGGCCCTATTCCCGAGCTCGGCCTTGAATACACGCGTGCGCCCGACGCCTGAAAAATTCTGATGAGCCGCTTTTCGCGCACGCCGTCAGGCCGTTGCCTTCGCCGCGTGGCCCTTGACAGTGCGCTTGCGAAGTGACATCTTCACAGCCTAATTCCCAGAGGGCTCCGATGCAGCCATCCTGGCGACTCTGTATCTGCGCATCGCTCGCGCTGATATTGCTGTTCGTGGTGCCGCGAGCGTCTGCAAAAAATCTCACCATCA
>JASHWB010000160.1 GCA_030044295.1 Candidatus Acidiferrales bacterium | reverse complement strand
GGCCCGTGGGACGAGCCGATGCCGAGAACGATCTTTGCCATACAATCCTCCGTCTGCCGCCGCGGCAGCCCGCTTAGCCCCAGACGCGCCGGGCCGTATCGGCTACGAGCTGCATCTTGGCCCACTGCTCGTCCTCGGACAGCGCGTTTCCATCCAATACCGAGGCGAACCCGCACTGCGGACTGAGAGCGAGATTTTCGAGCGGGAAAAACTTGGCCGCTTCGTCGATGCGCCGGATCACGTCGTCCTGTTTCTCGAGTTGCGCGACTTTCGAGCTGATAAGTCCGAGCACGACCACTTTATCGCGCGGAATGAAGCGCAGCGGCTCGAACGTGCCGGAGCGCGCATCGTCGTATTCGAGCAGGAAGCGATCGACCTCCAGCGTGCTGAACAGTTTTTCCGCGACGGCATCGTAACCGCCCTCGGCATACCAGTGGCTGCGGGCATTCCCACGGCAAAGATGAATCGCCAGCGTCACGCCGGGCTTGCGCGCGGCCTTCAGGCACGCATTGTCAGCTTTTACGGCTTCGCTAAGCGCGCCTTCCGGATCGGTACGCATGTTCTCGCGAATCCAATCGCGCCATTTCGGGTCCATGTAATAGCTGTAGCGTGGCGCGTCGATCTGGATGTAGTTCACGCCTTCGGAAGCGAGCCGCACCATTTCGCCTTTAATGATTTCGACGATGTCCCAGAGCAGGGCCGAGTGGTCTTTGTAAACTTTGTCCGTGACGCCGAATTTGAAGGCGATCGAAGGGAATTGCGTCGCGCTGGGTAGAGTCATCTTGACGTCCCCGGGGCTGTGCTGCTTCATGAACGGAAGTTCGTGGCCTGTGAGCCGCCGCACGACGCGTAGCTTTTCTGTGATGATCCCTCGGACCGGACCTTGCATGCGCTGGCCCGGTTGCTGCCCGGACCACGTGCGCGCGATGCCTTCGCCGAAGTTGAAGCCCTCGACGGCCTCCGTGAAATCTCCCATGAAATTGCTGCGCCGGAACTCACCGTCCGTAAAGATCTGAAATCCGAGTTCCTTTTGCTTCGCCAGCGCGCAGAGGATCGACTGGTCTTCGATCTCGTGTAAGCGCTCTGTATTCGGCGCATCGGCGCGGCGCGCTTCCAGAAGCTGCTTGGGTCTTAGAAAACTGCCGACGTGATCGGCTCTGTAGGGAACGGCCATTCTGTTGGCGCCTCTGGCTTTCGGATTTCAGTTTGCCGTCGCTACGCCGCTTTTGCGCCGACGTCCAAACGGAACAGCTTCTTCGCGTTGTCCTCGAAAATTGTTTTCTTTTCTCCGGCGCTTAGCCAGTCGAACCCGTCGATGTAAGACTTGACGTCGTCCATCCACCTGCCGGTTTCGGGATTTTTCGCGGTTCCCACTCCGGGGCGCTCGGTGCCAAAAACGCAGCGATCCGCGCCGACGGTTTTTATCAGCAGTTCGCAAGCGAGCGGCGTATAGAGAACCGTGTCGAAATACAGCTTGCGGAGACTCTCGAGGAAGCCGCCTTGACCGCCGCTTGGCCCCGCCGTCAGCGAGCTCGCGCGGCGCAGGCTAGGCGCGATGAAGCGGCCGACGTGGTATGGCACGGCGCCTCCTCCATGCGAGCAGACCATCTTCAGCTTCGGAAAATCCTGAAATACCCGCGAGTTGGCCAGCGAAATCACCGAAATCGTTTCTTCGTTGATGAAATGCAGTGAGTAGCTATGGCGCTGCGACCGGCATCCGGCGCCATGGATGTAACCGGGGACATCGAGCTCGACGAGTTTTTCGTAGAGCGGATACCAGAATTCGTCGCCCATCCCTGGCGTGTCATAATCCGTCGCTTCGCTCGGATCCGGATTGATCAGGCATCCGACGAACCCGAACTGCTTCACGCAGCGCTCCAGTTCCGCAACGCAATTTTTCGGGCTGACGCCCGGCGCTTGGGGCAGTCCGCACACGCCGCGAAAGACGTTCGGGAATAGCCGGCACTGCTGGGCGATCAGGTTGTTGCACTCCTCGATGAACCACTGCGAAACCTTGGCCGGCTTTTCCGCATGCATCATTTGGAAGGGGCGCGGCGACAGCATCTGCGTGTCCGTGCCGACTTCCTTCAGCAGATCGAGATGCGACTTTCCGGTACCGAAGGTGGGCTTAGTCAGAAACGCGACCATTTCGTCATCGCTGATCTCGACTTTTCCGCGGCCATGCGAGCCGCGATGCGACAGCACGTTGGCTTTATAAACGTAGAGCGAATCCGGGGCGGTGAGATGCCCATGAACGTCGATAACCATTGGCCGTCCTCCGTCTGGCACTGGTTTGCAGCCACGGTGAACTGGAGCTGTGCGTGGCGCGCCCGCGCCGGAACTCATCCTTGCGAGCGCGAAGGGCAAACTCTGTACATAGACCGTGGACGGTCCAATGTCAATGTATTCAATCTAATACATTCCGGTGGAACGGGACGCTTGCCGCGTCAAAGCCGGGAATTCGCGAGTCCTCTTCGCGCTCTACCTGCCACGCTCACATTTTCGGCCTACGTGCAAGCGATCGGAATTCTGCTGCTCGCAAAAACTTTGTTTAGCCGGTTATGGGGGCAGGCCGGGCGGAAACTGGGGTTGGCGCCAGCGCATGTCCGAGCGTTGTGCCGCCATGACGCCTGAGGAGCGCGAGAAGTTCCGCCCGGGTATGCGCGGGAGGTGCGGCTTCAGGCCCCACAAGCAGAACCAAAAGCGCCAACGGCTTAACAGTCCTCACGGGATTTCGTCGATGGCGGTGTGGTGAAGGGCGTGACAGCGTTACGGAAGGGGCCCGGCTCCCGGTCAAAAGTCAATCGTGTTCGACGACGGCGGCGATAGCGGCCCCCATGACGGCAGACTTCCTCCTGTTCGCGCGTCGAACGGATCTAGCGGCCATAAGGCTTGGACCCCCTCGTACCCGACCGGTTTGCCGGAGCAAGTTTCGATGGGTAGCCTTTCGTGTTTAAGTTCATTCACAGCCAGAAGCTGTGCCTTCCCATCTCGGTGAATTTCGACGACTTCTTCAATACGCCCGTCTGCGGCGGCCTTGAAATAGAATCCGTGGAAGCCAGTCGCCCTAGGCGGTATCAGCGCAAGAGGCAAAACAAGCACCGAGGACTTTGGTTTTTCCAGTTGTGGATCAGAGCACCAATCGAAGATAAGCGCGTCCTCGGGCGGTGTGAAAACACTTGCCGCAAAATGAAGCACCGGGTCCATTTTCTCGACCCGAATATCTAGCGTGTCATCACCAAGTTTTGATACCACGTGACCGGCATAAGTAAGATTCCCAAAATTGAAATAGGTGTCGAAAGCAGACGTAAATTCGACGGCGTCGTGGCGTGCAATTTGGAGATCCGAGACCATGGAGTCGCTCGTTGGGTCAACGCAGACGGTTCGCGATCTGGACAACGCGGAATATTCCACCGAATGCGTGAACATGTCCGCGCAGACTACGTCGCGCGCTAGAAGTCTATTGCGGTAAAGCTTGGCAACCTCGTCAAACGTCAAAGAGGTTGACGACGCGCTCGCCGGGATGTTGGTAAGTTCCGTCACTCGCTGCAAAAGGTACGCGGCTGCCGGAGTATTTCGCCGGACATATCGCCTATCGTTCAGGACTACGTCCGACTCGGCTATTTTTCCGAACCGCAATTCCTGGCGAAAATGATTTGGCGCCGCCCAAAGCACCTCGTACGTGCCGTCCAGCGATAGATCGCCGATTTTGTAGTGAAGCACAGCGACATAGTGGTACGGTTCCTTCGGCTCGTTCTT
>JASHWB010000159.1 GCA_030044295.1 Candidatus Acidiferrales bacterium | reverse complement strand
TCTTCCTTGATGACCGAAGCCAGCGTGTCGCTCACCGTCTCACCGTGAAACGGCATCTTGCCGGTGAGCATCTCGTACAGCACGCAGCCGAAGGCCCAAATATCCGCGCGGCGATCAACAGGCTTCGCCTTCGCCTGCTCAGGAGACATATACGCCGCCGTCCCCAGCAGCACACCCGCTTGCGTGGCCATGTGCGTGAGCGTGGGCGAGTTGGCCATGTCCATCGACGACGGGTCGCCTTCGATGGCCTTGGCGAGACCAAAATCCAGAATCTTCACCACATCTTCGCGCGAGATCTTAATGTTCGCGGGCTTCAGGTCGCGATGGACGATGCCGCGTTCGTGCGCGTACTCCAGCGCGTCGGCAATCTGCCGCGCAATCCGCAGCGCCTCATCAACGGGAATCGGCCCAGCCGCAATGCGATCGGCCAGCGTCGGGCCCTCGACCAGCTCCATCACCAGCGCGTGCACGCCGCTGGACTCTTCGAAGCCGTGGATCGTTGCGATATTCGGATGATTCAGCGAGGCCAGGACTTTCGCTTCGCGTTCAAACCGCGCCATGCGTTCGGCGTCGCGCGCGAACGCCTCGGGCAAAACTTTGATAGCCACGTCGCGCCCGAGCTTCGCATCCCGCGCGCGATAGACCTCTCCCATGCCGCCTTTTCCGATCTCGGCGGTGACCTCGTAGGCCCCGACTTTTGTGCCTATGCCCAGCACCAGATCCCTCGGCTCCGCACCCCAGCGAGCCAGGAACAGGCTCGCTGAGGACCCCGCATCGCTCCGCTCGCTCGGGATTTCGGCTGGCGGCTCAGACGCTGCCAAGGCGCCTCAACTTCTCCCATCCCACCCGCGCCAACGATAATCTCGTATGAACCCAGTTTCGTTCCCAGTGTGAACATTTTGGTTCTTCGCTTCGCTCCCCATCGGCAGAATGGATGGCCATTCGGGGCGAGATTATAGCGCCCGAAAGGCTTATCGCAGTGACTTACTATCATCATTGAAACGTTAGCCGCGAAGGCGACCCGAGGGAGCAAGCGAGAGCGCTGCCGTTCGTTGTCGTCGCTGAGAACTTGCACACCAGGACGAGATCGATGCTTGACACGCAGCCAGCCTGCTGTATCATTATGCATAGCGATGCATATTCAAGCATCGCGAGTTGACCTGTAGGGCGAAGATGGCCGTTCAGAAGCGATTTCGGCAAGGGCAAATTTTGAAGCTGCTCTCCAGCCAGCCGGTGGGCAGCCAGGACGCGCTGCGCCGCCATCTGGGGCAGCTCGGCATGCGCGTGACGCAAGCAACGCTATCGCGCGACCTGCGCGAGCTGCGACTGGTGAAAACCGCGGAAGGCTATCGATCGCTGGACGCAGCGGTGAAGGAAGTCTCTCCGCTTCCGGCCTTGGCGCGCGCTCTCAAGGAATTCTTGCTCGACGTGCGCCCGGCGCACAACATGCTGGTGTTGAAAACTCCTCCGAGTGGCGCACAGCCACTGGCAGCGGCGCTGGATTCCGAGCGCTGGAAGGAAGTGGCGGGCACGCTTGCCGGAGACGACACCGTGCTGGTGATCTGCTCTTCGCGCGTGGCCTGCAACGCCGTCCGTAAACGAATCGAGGAAATGCTCCGATGACGAACCCGACGCGGGTTGCCGTTGTCGGAGTGACGGGCTACGCGGGATACGAGCTGGCCCGGCTCCTGCTGCGGCACCCACACATTGAGAAGCCGACATTCTTTCTGCGCGGCTCTCACGCAGACGTCCGCTGCCTTACCGATCTATTTCCGCAGTTGCGCGGATGGGGCGACGCGCCCTGCCGCCAGCTTTCCGCCGAAGCGGTGGCCAATAGCGGCGCGGACGTCGCGTTTCTTTCGACGCCTCACGAAGCTTCCGCGGAGCTCGTGCCCGAGCTGCTGCGCTTGAATCCGAAGCTCCGCATCGTGGATTTGAGCGGAGCGTTTCGCTTTCATAAGCCGGAAACGTTCACGGACTGGTACAAGCTGCCCGCGCCGGAAGCGAATCTGTTGGAGGAAGCCGTTTACGGCCTGCCGGAACTGTATGCGGACAAGCTGCCGGGAGCGCGAGTGGTTGGTAATCCTGGTTGCTATCCGACTTCCGTGATTTTGGGATTGAAGCCGCTGATCGATGCGGACTGGGTCGACCGCACGCGCGGCATCGTCTGCGACTGCAAATCGGGCGTCACCGGTGCAGGCAAGGAACCGAAGCGCGACACGCACTTCGTGGAAGTGAATGAAAATTTCCGCGCGTATGGGCTGTTTTCGCACCGGCACACGCCGGAAGTATCCGAGCATCTCGGCCTTGCACCGCGCGACTTCGTCTTCACCACGCATCTGCTGCCTGTTGATCGAGGCATTCTTTCGACTTTGTACGTCTGGCTGCGCTCGGCGCGCAAATTGGACGAGGTGGAAGCGCTGTATCGCAAGTTTTACGCGGGCCGGCCGATGATGCGGATTTATCCTGCCGGTACGCTGCCGGAATTGCAGCACGTAGCGCATACGAATTTCAGCGACATTGGTTCCGCCCTCGATTCATCGGGCGAACGGCTCGTGATAGTCTCCTGCCTCGATAATCTCGGCAAAGGCGCGGCGGGACAGGCGGTGCAAAATCTCAACGGGATGCGCGGGTATCCGGAAACGGCGGGGCTGCTATGAGGCTGGTGATCAAGATCGCGGGCGCACTGCTCGAGCGCGATGAAGACGTGCAACTGCTGGCGCGGCAGATCGCGGAGCTGGCGCGCGCCGGAAACGAGCTGCTCGTCGTCCATGGCGGCGGGAAGATTTTCACGGCCACGCTGACGCGCATGGGCATCGAGAGCCATTTCACCGGCGGGTTGCGCGTAACGGACCGCGAAACGCGCGATGCCGCGGTGATGGTGTTCGCCGGGCTACTGAACAAGAAATTGGCGGGCGCGATTTCGCTCGCCGGCCAGCCCGCTGTGGGAATCGCCGCGTCGGATGCGGCGTGCTTCCTTGCCGAGCCGATGCAGGTAGAAGGCCGAGAGGGCGGCTTGGGCTTCGTCGGTTACCTCACGGAAGTGAACGTCGATTTCCTGCGGTCGCTTTGGCGCGAGGGAATCGTCCCGGTAGCCTGCTGCATGGGATTGGGCGCCGACGGCGAGCTCTACAACATCAACGCGGATCACATGGCCGCGGCCGCGGCGGAATTCATCCACGCGGACCGGCTGATTTTCATGACAGACGTGGCGGGCGTGCTCGACGGTGATAAGGTGCTGACCGCGCTGCGCGGCACCGATATCGAGGACCTGATCCGCCACAACAAAGTTTCCGGCGGCATGATCCTGAAGCTCGAAGCGGCCAAGCGTGCGCTTGCCGGAGGCGTGCCCGAAGTGCGGATCGTGGGCGGTTCGAAGCCGCGGGCGCTGGCCGCCGCGGCGGGCACCGGCCGTTGCCCCGGCACACGCGTTCTTCCGGTAGTACGCGCGACGGCGAAAGCCGCCAATGGCGCAGCGCACGGAGCGGCGCAATAACCATGGCCAAACTCAGGAAGAAAGCGCGGGGCGCTAAACAGATCTCGCCCGCCAAGATCGTGGCTGATGAAGCGCGGTACATGATGCAAACGTACCGCCGTCCAGGAGTAGTATTCACGCATGGGCGGGGTACGCACCTCTATGACTCGCATGGGCGCGAATATCTGGATTTTTTGGCGGGGATCGCGGTTAACGCGCTCGGTTACGCGAATCCGCGCATCGTGCGCGTAATTCGGCGCGAGGCCGGGCGCACCATGCACGTCTCGAACCTGTTTCACAATCCATATCAGGCGCCGCTGGCGCGCAAGCTGGCCGAATGGTCGGGTCTCGACCGCGCGTTTTTTGCGAATAGCGGCTCGGAAGCGGTGGAAGGCGCACTGAAACTGGCGCGCGCGCATGCGCATGCCCGCGCCGGATCCGGCGGGCGACAAACACGAATCCTGGCGCTCGAAAATTCATTTCATGGGCGCACCTTCGGGGCGCTTTCGATCACCTATCCGGAAAAGTATCGCGAGCCGTTCGAGCCGCTCGTTCCCGGCGTGGAATTCGTGCGCTTTAATGACATGGCGGACCTGGAAGCGAAGTTCGACGAGACGGTTTGCGCCATCATCGTCGAGCCGATTCAGGGCGAAGGCGGTATTCACCTGGTCAGCGATGAATTTTGGCAGCGGGCCCGCGAACTGGCTACCCAGCACGATGCCGCCCTGATCGCCGACGAAATCCAGGCCGGGCTCGGCCGTACCGGCCGTCGCTTTGCATATCAGAGATTCAGTTTGCCACCGGATATCGTCACCGTCGCGAAGCCGCTCGGAAGCGGTCTGCCGCTCGGTGCGTTCCTGGCGAGCGACGAATTTGCGTCGGCGTTCAAGCCCGGCCTGCATGGCTCAACTTTCGGCGGCGGCCCGCTGGTTTGCGCGGCGGCACTGGAGTTTCTGTCTGTCGTAGAAGAGAAAGATCTGCTCGCCAACGTGCGCGAGCGCGGGACGGAAATTCGTGCTGGGCTGAAAAAGCTCGCCACACGCTTCGATTTCATCCGCGAGATTCGCGGTGAGGGACTGATCGTCGGCATCGACCTTTCGATCGAAGGCGGTCCGCTGGTGAAGGATGCGCTTCGACGCGGCCTGCTGATCAATTGCACCCACGAACACATCCTCCGTTTGCTTCCACCATTCATTATCAGCCGCCGCGATGTGTCCGAGTTCTTCTCCAAGTTTGAGCGCGTGCTCGCCGGAGCTGCGAAGTCCGCGCGCCCATCCGCCGCTGCATACGATGCCAAAGCTTCTGCGCAGCCAATGGCTCTGGCTGCGGCGAGGTGAACATGAACGCGGTCAGCACATCCGTCGAATTAAAACGCGATTTGCTCACGGGCATGGAGTGGAATCCCGAGCAGGTCCGGGCGCTCTTCGCTCTCGCGAGCGAAATGAAGGCGCATCC
>JASHWB010000158.1 GCA_030044295.1 Candidatus Acidiferrales bacterium | reverse complement strand
GTCGTTGCTCTTCCTTTTGTTCGGAGGAAACCTCAATCCGCTTGGCAGCCTCTAGAAGTTCCTGTAATTCTTTTGTCACGGAGCACCCCCTGCCCGTCGGAAATCCCCACCGCACAATGGTAAGGGATCAACTTATCCCAATAGGCTTGGGTTGCCATAATTCAACGATAGTAGCAGAGCTACATTGCGTCTGCAATGGGACCGTCTCCGCGCTCTGCGAGCGAGATCGTCGGCAGAGCATTTGTTTGCGCAAAAGCCACAGCGCTCCGCATATCTGCGGAGTGTATTCACCTGATAGACGCTCCGGCCTAAACCTGTTAGCGTCAGTCGGGGCATTTTGGAGCCCTCGCGAAAAATGATCTTGTACGCTGACAATTCGAGAAAAGAGCGGCCAACATCGAGCAATCGGATCGCTGTCCTCCGCGCGCGGTTGCCGCGTTGCAGCGGACTTGGCGCGGCCGGATGCACGAATTTGGGCCCCGCCAATCACAAATCAGCACTGGCAATTGCGTATGTCTACCCGAGACACCATTCGAGTAGAAATGCACGCAACTCATAGAAAACAAATGGTCGCCTACGGTGCTACCCGAGACACCGCACGTCGAAAACTTCACGCGGTTACGGACCCACTAATGTCCGCGGCAGGTCTCTATTCGCTCCTAATTCACAGCGGGTCGCGAGCCGCAAATCGCCGCTCAAAGGGCGGAACAGCCTATCAACCTTGCACCGGCGTAAGTCATTGGAAACAAATGACGGTACAAAACAAAGGGCGGAACGTCCCGGTGCATTTGATTTTTCCGTTTTCGTGCCCCGGAACCCCAAAAATCATTGCCCAACGAGGATTTCAAACTCCCGGCTTCCGGGCCCAAGCACCGAACCTCCGGCATGCTTGCATCTCCGTGCTGGCTTGGGATATAACCACGCCGCTGCATGCAAATCGCCGTAACGCAATCGTCCGCCGGCACGTCACAATGCCCTCGGGACCGGGTGCGCAAAACCTTCGCGGGTGCGCAGGCGTCAATAATTCGAGATAGGTGGGGGGAACTGCATGAATAAGACGGCACGCTGGATCGTCACGCTATTCTTCGCTGTCGGATTGGCGCCTTTGGCGCTCGCCCAGGGCGGCGCGCCGCCCGCGCAGGCAGGCGCTCCACCTCGGCGCATCGCCCCGCCTCCGGGGATGTTCATGGCGCCGCCCCCGCCGCACGGCACGGTGGAAAATTACCAGCCCGTGACCAACGACATGCTGCTCCATCCGAGCCCGGACGATTGGCTCATGTACAGCCGCACCTACGACGCTTGGCGCTATAGTCCGCTCAAGCAAATCGACAAGAAAAACGTTAAGGACCTGCGCATGGCCTGGGCTCTCGGCCTGCCCTCTGGAACCACCGAGACGATTCCTATCGTCCACAACGGCGTCATGTACACGATCGTTCCCGGAGGGAACGTGATGGCCATCGATGCCACCAATGGCAACATCATTTGGGAGTACGTCCGCCAGTACAAGGAGCGGCAACTCGGCAGCTCCGAGCGCACCAAAACCATCGCGATCTACAAGGACATGGTTTACTTCACCGCGCCCGATGGCTACGTCGTCGCGCTGGATGCCGCCACCGGAAAAGTGAAGTGGGAAACCTATAAAACAGACACGCAGAATACTTCCGGCGCTCTCGTTGTTGATGGCAACGTGATTTCCGGCGGCACCTGCGGCAAGGGCCGCGAGAGCTGCTTCATAGAAGCCGATAACGCCGATACCGGCGAGAAGGCTTGGCGCTTTTATATCGTACCGGGCCCCGGAGATCCCGGATACGATTCATGGGGCGGCGCGGACACTACCAACGACACGGCTTCGACCTGGGGCTTGCCCGGCACGTTTGATCCCGCTCGCGACGTTCTTTACTGGGGAACCGCAAATCCCTCGCCTTACGAGCGTCTTGCTCGCCACAACGGTAATCCGGACGGCACTTCGCGCTTCGCCCCGGCCGACCTTTACAGCAACTGCACGCTGGCTCTCGACCCGCACACCGGCAAGCTGTATTGGTATTACCAGCATCTGCCTGCCGACGATTGGGATACCGACCATACGCACGAACGCACCCTGGTGCGTGAAAAGTATGATCCCGATCCCAAAGCCGTGAAGTGGTACAACACCACCGTTCCGCGCGGCTCCATGCACGACGTAGCGGCGATGGTCGGTGAAAGCGGCATCATGTTCGTGCTCGACCGTAACGACGGCAAGTTCCTTTGGGCCGAACCGATCCCCTTCGATGCATCACCCAACATGGCCATCTCCAATATCGACGAGAAAACCGGACGGACGGAAATCAACTGGGACGTGGTGATGAAGCATCCCGGCGATCATCACGTGATCTGTTATTGGAATGGCCGTAGCTACTGGCCCACCGCCTACGATCCTGTGACCAACTCGCTTTACACAGGCTACGTCGACAATTGCCTGGACATGACCGCCAACAACACCAGCGGCCTGCGCCACGGCGTTCTGCGTCCGGGCCATCCGGCCGATTCCATTGCGGGCATTGCGAAGGTGAATCTCTCGACGGGCGAAATGACCCGTTTCGCCACCGGAATGTCGCCCGGTACCGGCAGCATACTAGCCACCGCCGGCGGCCTTATTTTCCATGGCGACATCAACCGCCGCTTCAGCGCCTACGACGCGGCTACCGGCAAGGAGCTTTGGTATTCGCTCCTCGGCGGACCGATCTCGGTGAGTACCATCACTTATGCTGTGAATGGAACGCAGTACGTCTCCGTGATCACAGGCGACAACCTCGCGGAGCCGGTTCTATCGCGGCAATCCGGCGTCGATCTGATCCGCGGGCAGAACACGATCTACACCTTCGCGCTGCCAGCGAAATAAAACTCGTCCGGGAGCGGCGCGATTTCCCAGCGTCTGCTCGAGACAGTAAAATCCAAGGCCATTTACGCCGGCGTGAGCGAACTGGGACGCCGTTCCCAGGCATCGCTCAGCCGGCGAATTGTTTCGCGCAAGCGCACCGCGAGATCGACCACCGTTCGCAAACGTTGTGCGTCGATGGCCGCAAGCCCTTCGCTATGGCCGAGCACGAGTTCGGCGTTGCCGAGAATGCCAGTCAGCGGATTATTGATCTCGTGGCGGAAAATCGCTCCCAGATCGCCCCTCACAACATCCCAGGGCGGGCCAAGGAGCGATTCGGACATGCGCGCCCAGCGGATTCGCCGCGCCAGCAGGCTCGCGGCGAGCGGAATAAAATCGCCGGTCCGCGCCACGAATTCCACTTCGCCTTCGGCCACCAGCCGCGCGGCCTCTGCTTGCCGCTCGGGCGGCGCGAGCAAGATCACCGGCGCAACCGCGGTGAATGGACGCAGAGCATCCGGCAGCGGATCTCCCGCCAGCAAGTAGCCATCGATCAGAATCGCGTCGGGAGCGCCGCGCGAGACCAGCAGGCGAAGATGCAGCAGACTCGAAGCGATCGCGGCCTGTCGCTGGCCATCGAGAGACGGAATGGCGCGCGCGAGTCGCTCGGCCATGGCTGCGTCGGCGACGGCAAGAATTACGCCGCGTTCGGCAACGAGTGCGGGTCCGGCCGCTGACTTCATTGGTGGGTGATCCTTTCCGCGCCAGTCGATTTTGCCGCGCCAGATTTCCCGCCAGAATCGCCGACTGCACTTGCGGCCTCTCTGCCGGTCCGTTTCTCTTGCGCTTTTCGACCTGGATCGAGCAATCGGCTCACGGCCAGCCTCAATTCCTCGACGAGGAATGGCTTCGCCAAGTGGGGCAGACGATTCGGCTCCAGAAAGTCCCAAGTCTGCTCGGCAAGCACATCTCCGGTGATGAATAAAATGCGATTCAGAAGCTGGCTTCGAGTGCGCTGCAACGACTGGTACACGGCCCGTCCATCCAAGTGTGGCATACGGAGATCGCAGATGATCAGGTCGTATCGATTGCGCACCAAGCGGCGCAATCCCTCTTGGCCATCGAGGACGGCTTCGACATCGTGTCCTTGTTCGCGTAGCACGTCCACGATCAATTGCGCGACTGTCGGCTCGTCTTCGATAGCGAGGATGCGCGCCGGTGCGATGGACTTGTCTCGCTCGACCGCAGGCGCCGTATCTTGCAAGGACGATCCGGCGACTGGTCGCTGCTCCGCGGGCGCGTCGATCACTGGCAGCTCCACGACAAAGCGCGCGCCTCCGCCGGGCTGGTTGTCGAAAGCTACTTCCCCTGCGTGCTGATGCACGATTCCGTATACGATCGACAGGCCGAGCCCAGTGCCGACACCGGAAGGCTTGCTCGTAAAAAAGGGATCGAATATGCGCGATGCGATTTCCGGGGGGATGCCGGGACCATCGTCGGCGACTTCGAGAACGATGCGGTCGCGCGCCTTGTTGCCAATGCCTTCGATGATGTGGCGGGTGCGAATCCAGACGTGTCCGTGACCGCGACCTTCGAGCAGCGCCTGTTCCGCGTTAATAAGAAGATTCAAGACAACCTGCTGCAACTGGTACGGATCGGCGAGTGTGGCGGGGAGATGCGGTGCAAGATCGCATTCCACGACGATATCTTCGACGCGCAATTCGTAACTGCGCAGCGCGAGCGTGCGCTCGACGATTTCGTTCAGATCCGCGCGGATGCGCTCGGTCCGGGTTTCGCGCGAGAAATACAGGAGATTTTTCACGATGCGGCGGGCGCGCTCGGCCTCCTGAAAGACGCGTTCGGCCTCCGAAAGCTGTGCGGGAGTCAAACCCGTTCCGAGCAAAAGCTGCGCGTAGCCCATGATGGCGGTGAGCGGATTATTCAGTTCATGCGCGATGCCGGAGACAAGCTGGCCGAGCGCCGCCATTTTCTCGGTCTGCAGCATCTTCGACTGCACGTGGCGCTCGCCAGTAACATCCGAATAGTGCTCGAGCCAGCCGGTGGCGCGGCCTTCCGATCCGAGAATGGGCCGGAAGAACCGCTCGATGACGCGGCGGGTGGGGCGCATCATTTCCAGTTCGTCGTGACCCGGCTCTCCTCCGCTTTCGACGAACGAGCGCCACGGCGCGGCGAAGCTCTCCGGGCGGCGGAACCGCGGAGAGATCAGTTCATTCAACTCGTCGAAGGAGCGGATTTTTCGCATTTCGCGCAGATCGAGACCCAGAAGCTCGCCGAAGCGCGCGTTCAGAAACCGAACCTCTCCTGAGGCGCTGAAAAGCGCGATAGACGATTGCACGGACTCGAGAATGCCGCGAATTTCTGATTCTGCCTGATGCCACTTCAGTTCCGCGCGCTGGACAACCGAACCTTCCTCGAGACAGAGCAGGAGGTATTTTGAGCCCGGAAGGACACTGCGGAGCGTGACGCGCAAGGGTATGCTGCCGCCGAGGCGAGTATCGATGCTGCGCGGCAACGGGCCCGCCGAACGGCTCCAAAGCTCGGGGATTTCGCCAGTACTCGCGCCGGGGAGAACTCCGGCAAGCAATTGGCCGTCCTTCGCGTAGGACTGCAAGCGAAGTAGTTCGCGGGCGCGCAGATTGGCTCGCTGAATCTTGCCCGTCGAATCGATCAAAATGAGGGCCTCAGCGCTTGAATCGAATACCGCGTTGAAAGCTTCATCGGTCGCGGGCGGTCGCGCAATACTCGCGCGGGAACGACCGACCGGAATTCGAGACGAGTCGTGCGGAGCATTGGAAGCTGAGGCAACCAGTTCATGCACAGGCGCTCCGATATCCATATCTGCCGCCATCTACCAGCGCCCGTAAACGATCCAGTAGCCGGAAAGCACCGCCAAGCAAATCGTGACTGCGTATTCGATGCAGCGGCGAATCGTCCCTAGCAGCTTCGTATGTTCGCGTTGAATTTGCGCCGGGCGCATACCGCTGTGCTTGCATACGGTTGGCCAACCTGCAATGTCGGCTCAAATGGCGCAATTTCAGACGCTTAGCGAATTCCCAAAGGCCACCGCTGCGAGTCCCGCTTCCCACTTCGATACGCGGCCGGGGCTATGCTTCCCGTCTGGGAAAAGCTGGGGCTGCGCGGGCAGTACGGGCCTTTTAGGACAAGCGTGTAATAGAGGGGAAAGCGTCGAATCCAGAGTCAAAGCTTACGATGCGCCCGATTCCATTTCGCTCCATAACGGCGAGATGGACGGTGCCCCGAGCAGACAATTGGCGATACCCCAAAACAATCTCTTTGGCGCGCTGCACTATGGCTCGATCCACGCTCAAAACTTCGTCGACGATCCCAAGCAACGCATCGAAGGCAGGCTGGATCGCGTCTCGGCGATCGATCGACACGTAGCGGTGGAGGATTTCCTGAAGCACTTCGGCATCGGTTACTAGACGTTCCCGATTGGCGATGAGTTCTTCGAGCAAGCGCCGGGCGTCGCTCTTGTGAGGATGAGGCGAGCCAATGAGGTACATCGGAACATTCGAGTCAATTAGGATCACGGACGGAGGCCGGTTCCGTATCCCGCCTCGATCTCGGCGAGCATGCGATCGATATCGCCGGAGGGATATTCACATCGCGCCCCTCGACGAACAGCCTCGATCTTCTTTGCCATGTTGCCCGTGGGCTCTCCCTGGCGCGCGAAGTCTAGGGCTTGGCGGACCCACTGCGCAATCGACATGTGACGGGAGCGCGCCGCGCGCTGGATCTCTCGATATTCGGGGTCCTTCAGAATGACCTGAAGTCTTTTGCTCATACACTGAGTATATTTGACTCATCCCTGTGAGTCAAACGCCATGCTCACCCAACACAGCCGTGCCCTGCGGCGCCCCTTTTTTGACCGAGGAGCTCTCACGGAACGTTAGTTCATGGGCGCAGGAGATTCAGATTCGGAGCCGTACTGCTTCAACTTGCGGTAGAGGGTGGTTTTTCCGATTCCGAGAAGCCGGGCGGCGGCAAGCTTATCGCCCGAGGATTCGCGCAGAGCCCGCATGATGGCGCGGCGTTCGAGCTCCTCTAGAGGAAGAACTTCGTCTGTTTGGCGCAAGCGGTCGTGAGCGCCGTAATGAAGGTTGGAAGGCAGGTCGCCGGCGTGCAGGATGGGCCCCGAGCCGAGCGCAACAGCACGCTCGATGGCATTTTCGAGTTCGCGAACGTTGCCGGGCCAATCGTAGGCGATTAGCTGGGCCATGGCGTCCTCGGAAACGGTGCGAACGCGTCCGGTGGGCTCGCTGAATTTTTCGAGGAATGAGTTGACGAGCAAGGGGATGTCGCTTTTGCGCTCGCGCAAAGGTGGGAGCTTGATTTGCACCACGTTGAGGCGGAAGAAGAGATCCTGGCGGAATTGACCTTCACGTACAGCGAATTCGAGATCGCGATTGGTGGCGGCAACCACGCGAGTAGAAATGGAAACGCGCTCGGTTGAGCCAACCGGCTTGATCTCCCGTTCTTGCAGAGCGCGGAGAAGCTTGGCCTGCAAATCGATGGGCATGTCGCCAATTTCGTCGAGGAATAGCGTGCCGTTTCCAGCGGCCTCCATGAGCCCCGTTTTGGAATGCAGGGCGCCGGTGAACGCGCCTTTGACGTACCCGAAAAGCTCCGATTCGATCAGCGTGGGAACGAGCGCAGAACAGTCCACGGGAACGAACGGGCGATTCTGACGAGGTCCCGAGAAATGCATGGAGCGCGCCACGAGCTCCTTACCAGTGCCGCTTTCGCCGAGAATCAGCACAGGATAATTGTGTTGACTGACCTTCTCGATGAGGCGATAAACGCGCTGCATTTTCGGGGATACACCCAGGAGGCCGCCGAATCCGGGCCGCGAGCGCAGTTGTTCGCGCAGAACGCGATTTTCCTGGTCGATCTCGAGCGAACGCACGACGCGATCGATCTTGTTGCGAAGTTCCGGAACGTGGAATGGCTTTGTGACGTAATCAGCAGCGCCCATGCGCGTAGCCTCAACGGCGCTCTCGATGGTGCCGTACTGAGTGAGGACTATAACAGCTGTTTGGGCGTACGTTCCGCGGATGCGCTTCAACAATTCCAGACCTCCGAGTTGTGGAACGCGGAGATCGGTAATCACCAAGTCGATGGGAGATTGATCCAGGATTTCGAGCGCTTGTTCGGTGGTAGACGCAGTGCGAGTGCGCAGTCCGGCATCTGCCACCACATCGCGGCAGAGATTTCGGGTGGTGTCCTCATCGTCCACGATAAGGACTGTCGCCGTGGTGGGGCGCTGGACGGTTATAACGGCTTCCGTTCCGCTGGCGGCCATTAACGCCTCCCTTTGAGGTTTCCGTTTCAAATCGGTGATGCACTCCACGCGCCAAAGCCCCCACAAATGGGCGATGATCTGACACAGGTTAGGCGCGACGAGGCAGCCTAAGTTCGCAGACACTGAACCGAAACGGAACTGGCGACAAGATCGGAAAACTACGTAAGCAAATAAGCTGAATCCTTGCAGAGAGATGCCGCAACGGGAATGGTGGAAATCCCGAACAGGGAAACCGACCCGTTTTGGGCTGCAATCGATTCTCCGCATCAGCGACGCGGAGGGCGAACTCAGACGGAATGCCCGCGGAGCCGGAGCAGCGAACGGAGTGGCGCTGCTTGGAATTCCGGGGGAGTGCTGGTAGATTGAAAATTTAGATGCCCAACGATAGCCAAAACCTGCAACGTATCCTCATCGTCGAGGATGAGGAAAACGCGCGCAAGGGTTACGAAGCGCTGCTGCATAAGTGGGGATATGAAATTCTTGGCGTGGGCAGCGGCGAAGACGCGCTGGCGCGGTTTCCGGAGTTCGCTCCCAACGTGATACTGGCGGACGTGGAGCTGCCGGGGATGAACGGGCTCGATCTGCTGCGCCATTTGGGCGAGGAACTGCAGCGGATACCAGTAATCATTATTACCGGGCGAGGAAGCGATGAGCGCGTCGTCCAGGCGATCGAAGCGGGAGCGTATTGGTACATCGAGAAGCCGCTGAAGCCTCCGGTACTGCGCGCGATCCTGGACAGGGCATTTGGGCGGGTACGCGATCAGCAAACGGTAGCGGCGCTGACACGCAATCTGCGCGAAGCGGGGAAACTTGGAAGGCTGGTCGGAACCTCGCCGGGGATGCGAGAGATTATGCGCCAGGTGGAAATCGCGGCGCCATCGACAGCTTCCGTCCTAATCACCGGCGAAACGGGATCGGGAAAAGAGATGGTGGCGCGGTCGATCCACATGCTTTCGCCGCGAGCGTCGCGTCCGTTCGTGGCGATCAATTGCTCGGCGATTCCGGAATCGTTGATGGAGAGCGAGATTTTCGGGCACGAGCGGGGAGCGTTCACCGGCGCAGCAGAGCGGCGCATCGGCTGTTTCGAGTTGGCGCACGGTGGGACGCTGATGCTGGACGAAATCGGCGAGATGCCGGCGCAGACGCAAGCGAAGCTGCTGCGCGTCCTGGAGGACAACAAGGTACGCCGGCTGGGGAGCAAGGTGGAAACCCCGGTGGATGTGCGCGTGGTTGCGGCGACGAACAAGAACCCCGAAAAAGCCGTGGCTGACGGACATTTGCGGCAGGATTTGTACTTCCGGCTAAACGTGTTTCACATGCACTTGCCGCCTCTGCGGGATCACAAGGAAGACTTGCCGCAGCTGATTGAACATCTGTTGGAAGAGATTTCCGAAAAACACAATAAGAGGGTGACCGCAGTGGGTTCGGACGTGCTGGATCTTTTCCGTTCTTATCCCTGGCCCGGGAACGTACGGGAACTGCGGAACGTGCTGGAGCGCGCGGCGATCGCGTGCGAGCGGAACACGATCGGGAGGCAGCACCTACCCGCAGATTTTGGGCACGCGCCAGCGATGGCGTCATCCGGGCTAAACGGGCTGCGTTTCCCAATCGGCACGACGGTTGATGAAGTAGAACGCGAGCTGATTTTCCAGACGCTCTCCGGAACGAACCAGAACAAAACGCGCGCGGCCGAGCTTCTGGGAATCAGTCTCAAGACGCTGCACAACAAGCTGAAGGAATACGAGGCGGGGCGGAAGAATGCGTCTCAGCCTGAAGACTAAATCCACGCTGGCGACGTCGCTGCTGGTGCTTGTGGTAGTGACGCTCGTATCCGGCCTTTATCTCGCCCGGTTGCTGTGGCAGACGCTGCGGCAATCCAATGAAGATGCGGACTTCGTAGCGCGGCAAGTTCTGGATGCCCGCGGTGAGTCTCTGCGGCAGTCGGCTGAACGCGGCGGGGCGCCGGTTTCGTCAACGCCAGTGGATTTGCGGGTGTACGTGCGGGATGCGTTCGATGGCAGCGCGACGCTAAACTCGCTGATCGAATCCGACGTGGGAATTTCGCCAACGATCTACGGAATCAGCATCAGCGATCTGAATGGCATCGTGCTGGTATCGAGCGACGCGTCGGATCGTGACAAAAAAATTGCGATGCGGCTGCCGCTGAACGCGCTGGTTCATGCGGGGCTCATCGAGCAGCTGCGCGAGCTTTTCGGCGCGCCGCAAACGTACGAGTACACACTTCCGTTTCAATATGGTGCGGAGCCATTTGGGACAATCCGCGTAGCGCTCTCGTCGGCTTTGATTCGCGCTCAGATCGCGCCGGAGCTGATTTCGGCGGGATACGTGGCGCTGGCGCTCGTCTTGTCGTTGACGATTCTGGCCTTCGGAATCAGCAGCATTATGCTGGCTCCGGTAAGCCGGATTTCGGCCCAGTTGGACCGCATCTCGGCTGGACATTTCGATTCCGAGCCCGTGGTGGCTCGCGGCGATGAACTGGGCGCGGTGAGCACGAAGATCCTAGGCATCGGCAAACAGCTGCGAGACGTGCGCGAGATTTTCAGCACTTTGCGCGAGAATCTAGACCAAGTGATGAGTGGGCTGGAGGA
>JASHWB010000157.1 GCA_030044295.1 Candidatus Acidiferrales bacterium | reverse complement strand
GAAACGAGAGAAACGCCAGCGCGGCAACTTTCGCTGGCGAGCGGCTCGGCGATGGCGGTCGCGGAAAGATCCGCGAGGCAGCCGGAGCCGAGATCCTCGAAGACGGGAACTTGCGCGCGTCGTCCGAGAGCGATGAGTTCTTCGAGCGAAGGCTTTTCCGTAAATCCGGCGATTCGGAAATTCGACGGATGAACGCGTAGGAGCAGGCGCGTGCGCTCGTTCAGAGCCCGTTCGTAATCGCGAATGCGCGTGCGATTCGTCGTGCCGACCTCGCGCAGGATGGCGCCGCTTTCCGCCATGATGTCCGGAATGCGGAAGCCATCGCCGATTTCGATCAGCTCGCCGCGCGAGACGATCACTTCTTCGCCCTTGGCGAGTGTATTGAGGACGAGGAAGACGGCGGCAGCGTTGTTGTTTACGACGATGGCCGATTCGGCGCCGGAGATTTCAGCAAGGAGGTTCGCGGTATGCACGTCGCGTTTGCCGCGCTGGCCGCTTGGTACGTCGTATTCAAGGTTCGAGTAGCAGCCGGCGATTGCGGCGATGCGCTCGACGGCCGCGGCGGATAGCGGAGCGCGGCCGAGATTTGTGTGGAGAATTACGCCGGTGGCATTGATGACGCGGCGAAGCGACGGCGCCAAGAGCGATTCAACTTCGGCAACAACGCGTGATTCGATCTCTTCGGCGGTGACCGGCGCCGGGGAGGATTCATAGACGGAGTGTTTGAGCCTCTCCCGGAGCTTTGCCAAGACGGTGCGCGCGGCTTCGGTGACAACGCCGCGCCCGGCCGTTTGCGCGAGCAGCGCGATCCGCGGCCGTCCGAGAAGTTCGTCCACGGACGGGATTTCGCGCAGGCGGGCGTTGGCATCAGCCTGCATGCGTGCGGCGGGTTCCGAAGAGGACGGCATCGCCGCTATTTGAACACGCAGCGAACGACAGGCGCAACCTCCGGCAGGCAGGCTTTGCCTTTGCGACAACGCCCCGTTCGGCGCGGTTGACGGCCGAGGGAGCGGCTTTTACGCTGAAATCACGTTTTAGTCCACCTCCATGGCCACCATCGACGACGATCTCAGCCAACTCGAACGCGACATCCGCACGCTAAAGATAGAATACGAGCAGTATTTCGGCGGCGGACGCAAGCGGCCTCCCGCGGAAACGCAGTGGCGCGTCGATACGATGGTGCGCCGGTACAACGAGCGCCTTGGCGAGCTGAAATTCGGACAACGATTCCGGTTCAACAATCTGGCGCAGACGTACGCGAAATATTGCGACATGTGGCGCAAGAAAACTGCGCAAAAAGAAACGGGTGTCGAGCGACATCACTTTGGCGCGGCCGCGAAAGCCATCGAGGCTGAACGCGCGCGAGTCGCGGCGGAATACGCATCGGTGCATCCTGAAAGCGATGGGAATTGGAAGGGCGAGAAGAAAGCGCTTCAGAAAGCGTTTGCGGCGTCGATTTCGGACCCAGAGCGAGAAATCGAAAAAGTACGCCTGCTGTACAAAAAATTGATCGAAGCGCGCGATTTGACCGGTGAGAGTGCTGGGGCACCCAGCTTGCAGGATTTCGAGCGCTTCGTAAGGCAGAAAACCCAGACTCTGAAAGATAAAGGCGGTCGCGAAGTGGAGTACACGGTGAGCGTGGAGGCTGGCCGCGTGAAGCTGAAAGCGCGGGTGGCGCTCTGACGCTTTTGCCCTTTCAAACGATCCTCTCCTCGAATTTCAATATCGAAATCTTCTACGAACGCTTAAACTGGCGGCTCACAATGTTCGGTGATTTGCGGGCGGAGAAACAGGTTTGACCATTGAGCGGGCGCTGATCAGTGTTTATGACAAGACGGGAGTGGCTGAGTTTGCGCGGGAGCTCGCGTCGATGGGGATCGAGATCGTCTCCACCGGAGGCACAGCCAAGCTGCTGCGCGATTCCGGCATTCGCGTGCGCGACGTGGCGGAGTTGACCGGCTGGCCGGAGATGCTTGGAGGGCGGGTGAAGACCCTGCACCCGAAAGTGCATGGCGGAATCCTGTTTCAGCGCGGAAAAGCGGAAGACCAGCGCGAGGCGGCGCAACATTCGATCGAGGCGGTCGATTTGGTCGTTGTGAACCTCTATCCATTTTCGGCGACAGCGGCGAAACCTGAAGTTTCCGCCGGCGAGCTGATCGAGAACATCGACATCGGCGGGCCGGCCATGTTGCGGTCGGCAGCCAAGAATTTCCAAAGTGTTGGAGTGGTGTCTGACCCGGCGGATTACGGAGCGGTTGCGAGCGAACTGCGCGAGACAGGCGAACTGAGTCTAGCAACGCGCATGGGTTTGGCCAGGAAAGCGTTTGCACGAACGGCGCGCTACGACGGCGAAATTGCCACGGAACTTGAGCGGCTTGGCGCGGACGGCAACGTTTCAATTGGCAGACTCGAGATATTGCCGCATCGCATTCACATTGCCTTGGAACGGCGCGAGGCGATGCGCTACGGCGAAAATCCCCATCAGGCGGCGGCTCTGTACGTACGTGCGGACCAAGGAGCGTCGGGATTTGCAGCGGCGAAGCAGATTCAAGGGAAGGAGCTTTCATACAACAACCTGGTTGACCTTGATTCGGCTTGGGCGCTGGCAACGGACTTCGGGCATCCGGCTGCGGCAATTATCAAGCACAACAATCCCTGCGGAGCGGCGGAACAGGAGTCTTTGCGCGACGCCTACGTGAAAGCGCTGGCGTGCGATCCAGTTTCAGCTTTCGGCGGAGTTATCTCGTTCAATCGCGTGGTGGATGCGGCAACCGCCGAAGAGCTCGCGAAGCTGTTCGTGGAGTGTGTGGCGGCGCCCGGATACGAAGCAGCGGCGCTGCAGAGACTGGCCGGTAAAAAGAACGTGCGCTTGCTGGAGATGCCGCGCATTGCGGCACCGGTGGAATTGGAGCTGAAGCGTATCGCAGGAGGCGTATTGGTGCAGGAGCCGGACCGGCACAAGTTAAACGAGTCGGATCTCAGGGTGGCGACGGAACGCGCCCCTACGGCGGATGAAATCCGGACACTGATGTTTGCCTGGACGGTATGCAAGCATGTGAAATCGAATGCCATTGTGTTCGCGCGCGATGGAGCGACGGTGGGCATCGGAGCGGGGCAGATGAGCCGCATCGATTCGGTGAGGATTGCCGAGAGAAAGGCCCAAGATGCCGGACTAGCGCTCAAGGGCAGCGTGATGGCGTCTGATGCGTATTTCCCTTTTCCGGATTCCGTGGAGGCAGCCGGGAAATTGGGCGCGACCGCGATCATTCAGCCTGGCGGTTCCGTTCGCGACGTGGAGTCGATCGCGGCGGCGAACAAGCTGGGCATGGCGATGGTGTTTACTGGAGTAAGGCACTTCCGCCACTGAACTGATTTCCTATGCTCTAAACTTAGCGGGGCATACACTCAATACGCATGGAAAGCCGACCGAAACAAAGTGGGCTCGCGGGCTTGCGCGTCCTGGCGTTCGAGAGCCGCCGGGCCGCCGAAATGGCGAAGCTTATCGAAAACTACGGCGGGCTGCCGACTGTTGCGCCATCCATGCGGGAGGTTCCACTCGAATCGAATACCGAAGCGCTGGCGTTTGGGCGAGAGCTCGTAGCTGGTGGATTCGATATGGTGGTCTTCCTGACGGGCGTGGGGACGAGGGCGCTGGCGCGGATAGTCGAAACATCGCAGCCGCTGGAAAGCGTTCGAGAAGCACTGAACAAAATCGCGATCGTCGCGCGCGGCCCGAAACCCGCGGTGGCGCTCAGAGAGTTAGGCGTTCGGGTGACGGCCGTCGTGCCGGAGCCAAATACGTGGAAGGATTTGCTGCGCGCGCTTGATGAAAGATCGGAATCAATGCCGCTGCGTGGTTTGCGCGTGGCAGTACAGGAATATGGCTCGCCCAATGCTGAGTTGCTCGACGGACTGGCGATGCGCGGCGCAGTTGTCACGCGCGTGCCCGTATATCAATGGGCATTGCCGCAGGATACGGGACCGATACGATCGGCGGTAGAGGCCGTCGCGCGTGGAGATTTTGATGTGGCCCTGTTCACGACCTCGGTTCAGGTAGTGCACCTGCTGCGCGTCGCGCACGAGATGAAAATGGCGGATTCGGTTCGCGCGGCCTTCGGCCGGATTGCGGTCGGATCGATTGGGCCTGTCACGTCAGCGGAGTTACGCGAAGAGGGATTCTCAGTGGACTTCGAGCCAGAACACCCGAAGATGGGTTTTTTGGTGAATGAGGCAGCGCAACGGGCAGCCGAAATCGTCGATAAAAAACGGCAGCGCGGGAGTGCGTGATTGCGGCTGAAATCAAGAGCGGCCGGGCACGGAAGGTGTGGGTGGGGGGATGCCGTTACCCGGCCGCATTGGCGAAGGAGAGTGATCGTAGCAGCCGGCTTCTGACTTCATTCGTCGAAATATGAATCGGCGCGATTCGCGTTTGCGATAAAGAACTCGGGCGAGCTTGTGAAATAGTTGTTAATTGGACTTGCGGGCGTGCTTCCCTTCACTTTTCCGACGCCGAAATTCTCTGAAAGAAGATTCGCTCGCGATTTGATGCAGCAGATCTTTACGGCTTGCGGGCGACAATTTCTTCTCCGCGAATAATTGCTTACGACGCCTGCCAATTTTCGTAAGCCATTCCTCGTATTCCGGGCCGAATTTGCGCGCGATTTCTTTCTTGAGGCGCTGCGCCAGAGCGGGGCTGCGGCCTTCGGTCGAAATCGCGATCTGCAGCACACCCCGGCGCACGACCGCGCCGTAATAGAAGTCGCAGTGATCGGGATCATCCACCACATTGCAGAGCACTTGGCGGTGGCGCGCTTCCGCGAAGATCTTCGCGTGCAGGGCCGAAGAAGAAGTGGCCGCGATGACCAAAAATGCGCCATTGAGATCGCTGAACCTAAACGGGCGGGTTTCGAGCGAAATCTTTTTCGCGCGGGCCCAGGCGCGAATGCGAGCTGTGGCTTTTGGAGCGACGACACAAACGTCCGCTTCGGTAAGAAGCAGGCTTGCGACTTTGTCTTCGGCAACGCCTCCAGCGCCGACTACGAGACAACGGCGTCCCCCGAGTTTTAAGAATGCTGGAAAGAGCGCCACTGTTATGCGTTCCCGGCTCTACGCCTTTTCGCCGCGAACCAGATCGTCGTACGTCTGGCGGCTGCGCGCGACGCGAAAACGACGGCCCTCAACGAGCACTTCCGCGGGACGACGGCGCGCGTTGTAATTGGAGGATTGGACGAAGCCGTACGCTCCGGCGGCCCACACGACCAGAAGATCACCGTCCTGAACCGACGGCAATGGCAAATCGCGAGCGAGGAAATCGCCGCTTTCGCAGACAGGTCCGACGATATCGACCGGCTGCGGCAGGCCTTCCAACGCTCGATCGCGCCGAACGGGCGTGATGGGATGCGACGCGTCATAAAGGACCGGGCGGATGAGGTCGTTCATGGCCGCATCAACAATGACGAATTTTTTGCCACGAGTCTCTTTCACGTAAACCACGCGCGTGAGTAGAACGCCCGATGGGCCGACGAGCGCGCGGCCAGGTTCGATCAGCAAGTGGCATTTGAGCGGGCGAATAATCGCGCCTAGGGCGCGGGCGAAGGATGCGGGAACCACGGGATTTTCGTCCGTGTAGCGGATGCCGAGACCGCCGCCGATGTCTACGTACTCCAGCACGACTCCGTTGCGCGCCAGATCGTGAACGCAGTTCGCCAGGCGTGAAAGCGCCTGGCGATACGGCGCAACGGATAAAATTTGCGAACCGATGTGAGCGCTAATCCCTCTCCAGACGATCGTGCGTGAATCGGCATGCACGAGATAGAGACGGCGCGCTTCGAGCCAGTCGATGCCGAACTTATGATGGTGCTTTCCGGTGGAGATGTGTGGATGGCCTCCCGCCAAAACGTCCGGATTGATGCGAATCGCGGCGGAGGGTTTGGAACCGCCCGCGGCGACATGCCGGGCCGCTTCTTCGAGGAAGACTTCGAATTCGGCGGTGGATTCGATGTTGAAAAGCAAGATGCCGCCGCGGCCGGAGCGCGAGCCCGGGTAGCAGAGAGCGTCGCGGATTTCGTCGCGCGATTTGCCGACCCCGGAAAAGACGATGCGACGGCCGGAAACGCCGATGCGCCGCAAACGATCGAGTTCACCAGCTGAGACGATGTCGAAACTGCTGCCGAGGCGAGCAAGCAAGCGCAGTATCGCCAAATTGCTGTTGGCCTTCACGGCGTAGCAGATCGAATGAGGAAGCGATCCGAAGGCACGGTCGAGCAGCCGGTAGGCGGATTCGATGGAATCGCGACTGTAAACGTAAGAGGGGGTGCCAATCTCGTCTGCGATGCGCGGAAGCGGGACGCCTTCGCAAAATAGGACATCCGCCTTGGCAGAGCCATTACCGAGAGCGCGATAGGCGTATTGCGGCGTGTAGCGCGTCGGATCAAAAGTCGAATTGAGGACGCGGGAGCGCCGAATTTGTTTCGACCGAGCTGTGGACATCATAATGGGTAGACCGCTCCAGGTCGAAAGCCGAGTAGCAGTGTTCGCCAGCTATGATCACCAGATAAGGCGAGAAGAATCATGGGCAAACATGATACGAACTTTTGCTGGAAAAGCCACGCGCCATAATGGCATTCACGGCGGCGGGTCGATTAAGTACAGGTGATTGCGGTCTCGACAATACCGACGACGCTGGGGCTCGCGGTGCTACGGTATAATCAAAGGCTATGCTTTCGCTGACGACCATTTCTATGCGCTACGGCGCGCGGATTCTTTTCGAGAACGTGAACTGCTCGTTTCTCGCCGGGCGGAGGTACGCCATCACGGGACCAAACGGAGCAGGCACGTCCACGCTGATGAAAATCATGACCGGCGAAATCGATCCCACGCAGGGCGAGGTATCGCGCCCGAAAAAGATCGGAGTCTTACGGCAAGACCAGTTTGCGTTCGACGAGTTTCGTGCAATCGACACCGTCATTATGGGCAATGCCCCGCTTTGGGAAGCGCTGGTCGAGCGGGATGCACTCTATTCCAAGCCGCATGAGGAACTGACAGACGCGGACGGGATGCGACTGGGCGAACTGGAGGGGATTGTCGGCGAAGAAGGGGGATATACAGCCGAGGCGGACGCAGGACGGCTGCTCGATGGGTTGGACGTGCCAGAGGAACTGCACGAGCGGTAAATGGGCGATCTGCAAGGCGGGCAAAAGGTACGCGTGCTGCTGGCGCAGGCGCTGTTTGGGAACCTATCCGCGCTGCTGCTGGACGAGCCCACGAACCACTTGGACCTCGATTCGGTCCATTGGCTGCAGAATTATCTCTGCGAATACGAGGGTGTGCTGATTGTGATCTCGCACGACCGGCACTTTCT